>JBFMBP010000091.1:45432-120877 GCA_040755155.1 Candidatus Omnitrophota bacterium
CGCCGGCCAGCGGGTCCAAACGAATATTGTTCCCAATTTTGCAGTAAGTCGACGATCATGTTTCACCTCAGTCCAATATATTTTGAATCTTATCTAACCATGAATTCGGCGAGAGGGAAGAGACGCGGTCTTGCTTCGCCGCGCGTTCCGGAGTCGAAATGATAATTGCAAAATATATCAGTCTCTTAATCGCAATTCCTATAGCCATTGGATCGATCGAAGATCAGGGATCGGAAAAATGGAATGCGTCCTTGGATATTCCCGACGCGCAGATTGCCGAGGCGTATGGCCAGGCGGCCCGGAAAAACGTACTGGCGGCGGTGAATCCTAAGGTCTTTCCTGGATACTGGTCGGTTTGCGCCGACGGCCAAGGATTCGGCTTTGGCAATACCTATCCTTCGCTAGATGGACATCAGATGACCGATGCTCTGCTTTGGTTGGGCCAGGCGGATGTTGTGAAGGCGAACTGGGAATACGTGAAGAAGTTTCAGAAACCGAATGGCCAACTGCCGCTGGCGATTCTTCCCGCCAGCGCCGGGCAGAGGATTGGTCCGGCTTCGGCATGGTCGCTTGTGGACGCGAACGGCGGCCTTTATCGTCATTGGGCGCCTGGCGACCCGCTGCGGGCGTTGGCGGGGCCGACCTACATCCAGAATGCCGACGCCATTTTCCGCTTCACGCAAGATCGCGAGTGGCTCGAAAAACAACTCCCGTCCATCAACCTGGCGGCGGATTATCTGGCGTCGTTAACTACAGACGACGGCGCGGTCATGGGCGCGGGTTATTACGTAGAACGGCCCACGCGCGTCGAATACGACGGCGTAGCGCAGTGCCATGCCGTGGATGCGTTCCGGCGCGCGGCCGATTTGAACGAGTTCGCAGGCGACGCCGAAGCTGCCGGGAAATACCGGATATTCGCCAGCCGGATTGAGTCTCGTTTCCGCGCCCGCTTCTGGCTCAAGGATCGTTTTGCAGAATATATCCACCCGGAGCGCGGCGTTGTCGCGAATCACGGCTTGACGGATGTAGATTGGAGCGCCATCGCTCTCAATGTCGCCAGCGCCGGGCAGCGCGCTCTTCTCTGGCCGCAATTAAGGAATGAAAAGCGGTTTTACTACGGCGGGATGCCCACAGGCATCGCCGCCCTTCCAGAAAACTACGAACCGTGGGAATTCACCTACCCCGATAGAATGGATTTGGCGGCTATGGGGCGGGTCTGGCATCTGGAAGCCTGGGCGCGGGCGCGCATGAGCGATGGCCAGGGACTCGTGGATTCAATTCGAAGAGTCTGCAAGGCCGGTTGTGAAAATGATTATTATTGGCGGGAGCGGTACAACGAAAATGGCGGTTACGGCGCCGAAAAATATTGCGAATACCCAGCCAATCTAATCCGGATTGTTCAGCGTTTTCTGCTCGGAGTGGAGTTGCGTCTGGATGGAACGCTTGCGCTCGCTCCTACTGTCCCGGAGGAATTTTGGAAACAGGGTTTTGGACAAACCCTGGAATGGCGCGATCGGCGCCTTCAATACCGGATGCGAGTCGGCCAAATTGCGGGAAGGTATTGGGGCGGCGCTCAACGGTTAGGCGTTAAGCTGTCGGCTGGAGATGGCGATACGGTGATCCGCGCCGTCCTCGATGGACGCGCGGCGTCAACTGATCGTGAAGGCAGTCTTGTTTTCGTGAATCTCCCAGCCGCATCCTTTCCGCAAGGATGCCGTTTTGAGGTCGTTCAATATCCCAATACCAGATAAATCATAAATGCCGCACCCAGCCACCCGGCGGCGATGGCCGCTGTTTTTCGCCAAAGGGAAGTATAGCCCCGGTAAACGACTTGCGTTCCTCCGATCCAATCGTGCAAACCCGTCTTGTTGCGGTTGAAAGCGACGACGAGAAATCCGACGCCAAAAAGAAAAAGGCTTGCCAGGTAGCCCGCCGTTCGCCGCAAGGATCGGGAAAATGTAATTCTCCCTCCCGCCGTTGTAACGATTTTGGCGTTGATAAGCACTTTTCCCGCCGTCCGTCCCCAAAGGCCCTGAACGATGAAAAAATAAAGCAGCAGGATGATATACATGCAAACGATGACTGTGATATCGAATTCGTAATCGTCCAAGGAATCGAAATCGAAGATTCCCCATTCTCTCAACAAAAAATCGGACGCCGTCATGATTCCATAATGCAGAAAAACACAAAGATAGTAGTCGATAACGAACGCTCCAGCCCGCACCCAAAAGCCCGGCGCGTCGAAATGCGGCTTCGGCGTTTTGGGTTTCCACCCTTCTCCCGTTTCTTCCTCGGCCCATTCGAAGGTTTGCGGCTCCGCATCCATATTCGTTCCTTTATTTCCAGCTTGGCCTTGGCTGTTATTAGACATTCATGACGCAATCCGTCAAGAACAGTAGTAATATATGCTCAGATTGCTTCGAACGATGGAATGGAATATTCCTTTTTTCCCAAGCAATATAACTTTTTGATATGAAAATGCTTTTCTATTCAGTCTTTAAATAGTATTATATGTATTGTGTATTTATTGTTTCAGTCATTAGGATCAATAGTCTTGATAGCAGGTTTCGCATTCGTATAGGAGGCGAAATCTTTTTCAATGCCTGCGATTGGAGATCGATGAATGGGTATCGCTCGGTTATGGCGGTGCGGAATTCGCCTATTGATTTTCGTCATATTAATCGGTTATTTCGCGGAAACTCCGCTTTCTCTTTTCGCCCAACCGGCATCTTCGAATTTTCCGCTTCCCATCGAACGGTCCGGTCAGAATTGGAGACTTTCCTCTCTTCTGGAAGATGGGGGCTTATCGGATCGTTATGTTACTTTCATTGATTTCGAAAAGGATAACTCGGCGGTTTGGATTTCTACATCCAGCGGTCTTTATTGGTATGACGGGTTCGTCTGGAAGCATTACTTGGAATCCGACGGTCTGCCCAGTTCATTGGTTCGTTGCGTATGTATTGCCCAAAACGGGAGGGTCTGGTTTGGAACGGATCGAGAAGCCGGATTTCTGGAAGGAGAGAAGGCTGTTGTCGTCGGCGTTAAGGATGGTTTGGCAGGACCCAGCGTTCGCCGCATCGTGGAAGATCCGGACGGAACGCTTTGGTTCTGTTGCGACCGTTGGCCGGATGCTTCCGTAACCGGGGGGCTGAGTTCGCTGCATAATGGAATATGGACGGTTTACGGCGAAAAAGACGGGCTTCCCAGCGATCACGTAATGGATTATTTCCGCGATTCCAAGGGCCGCCAGTTCGTTCTCACGCTGAAGGGGCTGGCTCAAAAGGAAGGAGAAGGTTGGTTTTCTCCTTTGGAGCGTGAAGGATTCCAGGAAGCGCAAAAGCGTTTTTGGTCGATAGCGGAAGATCCCGAAACCGGAGTAATGGCTTCGACTGACGATGAAATGTTCATTCTCAAAGAAGGCCATTGGAGCCGGCGCGAACGCCAAGATAACTACCTGCCTCTTTTTTTGTGCTCCACTCGCGCTGGAGAGATCATCTCCTGCGCCTATACCGGCCGCGACCAGTTGTCGTTCGCACAATGGAAAAACGATACATTCGAGCGGATTTCCGTTTTTTATCAATCTCCTCCCCGCCAACTGAATGCTATGCGCGAAGCTCCCGACGGCTCGATCTGGTGCGTTGGTTTCGATTATCTCGTCCGATGGAACCGAGTAGGCCGCGAATGGACGGAATATGAAAACTTGCCCCCGCCGCGTTTTGTGGACGGACGCGGAAGAGTATGGTTTATTGGAGATCGAAACACGATTCGCCTCGATGGCGAAACCTGGGAACCGGTCGATTTTACCGGTTCCGCCGCCGTAGACTCCAAGGGCGGCGTCTGGGGATGGTCGGATGGCGATATATCCTATTGGTCTGGCCAGGAAGAGAAAAAATTCGGCCATGCCGAGACGGGAATGATTTCCATTCAAGGTTTTATCCCCGATAAATCGGGTAAATCCTGTTTTTTTGGAATCGACGATCATTGCCAAAATGCCGCTGTAGTCTACGATGGTTCTTCCTGGAAAAAAACAACGCCGGATGATATTCGGGATGGAACGATCATTCAGGGAGTATCGGATCCATTATCCGGCGTTTGGATGATGTTATGCCATTATGAAGCGGGATCGATGCGTTTAGTGAAATTGGATGGCGATCGAGTGGAGACGCATGTTTTTCCCTACGGCGTAAGAGCGTTCGATAGGCCATTTTTTTCCATCGATTCGAAATTCAATCTTTGGCTGACCAGCCATTTCCAAATGTATCGCTCGAAGAAAGAAAATAGAGACGAATGGGAGAGGCTCCCCGAATTTACAGGTGGATTCTGGTTTGCGGCGGAGGAATCCGGCGATAGCGTATGGCTCGGCTGCGATGGGTTTTTGGGCGGGCGGAGCGGCCTGATGCGTTTTCGCGATGGCGTATTTACGGCTTACGAAGCGAGCGTGAGGCGTTTTGGATCGGCTTCCTCCGATGGATCGGCCATATTTAGCGGTGATGGTTCGCTTTATATCGTTTCCCCTAATTCGTTAGTGGCGCCCATAAAAATTACGATTCCAACGTATGGTTCCGTCAATACCGCCATAATGGATAAGGAAGGGCGTTATTGGATGGATGCGGGCATGGGAGTGGACGATACGGTTTTTTGTTTTCAATCCGACAAAATACCGCCGGACACTCTCATTGTTAGTTCGGAAACGGATTTATATCCCGGACAAATTCTACAGGCAAGAGTGAGCGGATCCGAACGATTCAAGCCGCGCGGCGACGAGAAGGCTTACCTCTATTCCTGGCGAATCGATTCGGGCGAATGGAGCGATTTTCGCTATATCCAACAGTTTCTTTTTCCTGTGAAGGATTTCAAAACGGGATCGCATATGATTCAAGTCCGCGCTCAAGATGAAGGATTCGACATCGATCCCACGCCCGCCGAATTTTATTTCAATGTAATGCCAATTCCTCTCCGCGAGAGACCCTGGTTCTTTCCCAGCATAGCGATTCTTTCTCTCCTGATTCTTCTCCTAGCGGTCTATGCGCTCGCCGCTCGGCGCAAACTGGCGGCGATCGTCGAAAAACTCGAAGAAACCGTTGTAATCCGGACGGCGGAAATTCGCGAAAAAGAAGAAAACCTGCGCAAAGTCATACAGAATATGCCCATATTATTGGACGCATTCGACGAAAATCGCAATGTGATTGTTTGGAATCGAGAATGCGAAAACGTTACCGGTTATAAATCTGAAGAAATCATTGGGCATCCTCGAATTTTTCGATTGTTGTTTCCCAATGGCGAGCATTATGAACAAATCATGAAAGGATTGTTCGAAGAAAAGGAGGATTACCGGGATCGAGAGCGATATACGCTTTGTAAAGACGGCGGCGTTAAGATCGTATCGTGGTCGAATATATCCAAAAGTTTTCCCATAAAAGGATGGCGGGCTTGGGCCGTCGGCGTGGATATCACCGAACGCAAAAAGGCGGAAGAGGCTCTGCGTGAAAACGAGCGTATGCTCTCCATGCTTATGAGTAATCTTCCCGGAATGGTTTACCGTTGCCGTTTTGACAAGGATTGGACCATGGAATTCATCAGCGAAGGGTGTATGGGATTGACGGGTTTTCCCCCTTCCGATCTGATCCACAACCGGAAGAAATCCTTTAACGATATCATCCATCCTGACGACCAGACGCCTGTATGGGATAATGTACATTCCGCTTTGAGGGAAAGACGCCCTTACGAATTGACGTATCGGATCATAGCGGCCAACGGTTCAGAAAAGTGGGTTTGGGAACGCGGACAAGGCGTATTTACTTCCGGCGGGGAGATTCTTTTCCTGGAAGGTTTCATCACCGACATTACGGAACGCAAAAATTTAGAGGAGCAATTGCGTCATAGCCATAGAATGGAAGCCATTGGCCAACTAGCAGGCGGCGTCGCCCATGATTTCAACAATATTCTGGTCGCGATTCTTGGTTACAGCGATATTTCCCTCGCCAAATCATCCCTCGACGAATCCGTCCGCAAACATATTGAAGAGATAAAAAAGGCGGGATTGCGGGCGGAATCGTTAACCCGCCAACTCTTGGCCTTCAGCCGCAAGCAGGTGTTGCAACCGCGAATAATCGATCTCAATGCTCTGATTCTCGATATGGATAAAATGCTTCGCCGCCTCATCGGCGAAGATATCGATCTCGTTACTATTCCCGATCCTTCCTTGAACCTGATTGAAGCCGATCCTGGGCAAATCGAACAAGTCATCGTCAATTTAGCGGTCAATTCCCGCGACGCTATGCCTGACGGCGGCAAACTCACGATCGAAACCATGAATATCGAACTGGATGAAAGATACGCTCGCATTCATGTCGATGCTCGGCCTGGTTCCCATGTCATGCTGGCGATAAGCGATACCGGCGCCGGTATCGATAAGAAGACTCAAAAACATATTTTTGAACCGTTTTTTACGACGAAACCCAAAGGAAAAGGCACAGGATTGGGTCTATCCACCGTCTATGGCATCGTCAAGCAAAGCGGCGGTAACATTTGGGTATATAGCGAAGTCGGCCAAGGAACAACCTTCAAGATTTATTTTCCCAAAGTGGAATCTACTAGAATCGTCGAAACAAGCGCATTGCCCCCCGCCTCTACTAGCCGCTGCACGGAAACAATCCTTGTAGTGGAAGACGATGAAATCGTCCGTAGACTGATCGCGCGAACTTTAAGCGACAGCGGTTACGATGTTCTTCAAGCCATTAGCGGCGACGACGCTTTGCAGAAATACGATAGTTTAATCCAACCAATTCACCTTCTGGTAACGGACGTCATCATGCCCGGCATTAGCGGACGCGAGTTGTCTCAACGCTTGACTCCGATTTATCCCCAGATGAAAACCCTTTACGTATCCGGTTATACCGATAACGCCATTGTCCATCACGGCGTATTGGAACCGGGTCTTCATTTTCTCCAAAAACCTTTTATACCTGATGCCCTGCGGAGAAAAGTACGGGAGGTTTTAGGCGCATAGGAATAAATCCGTTCGAGGTTCCTATGTAAAAAGTAAGATTTCTTATATCTTCCTTCATTCGACCATTTCGTCGAATGAAACGATTTTCCTTTCATCCATTCTCTTAAATAAACATTTCTATGTCTATATAATACAGATAGAAATAACGCCTGCTTATGAGATGGCATATTTTTTTCACTTTATTAATCCGATTTCAATTTCATGGTTCGCCCTATTCGTAGTAAATAAGGAGCGATAAGAAAATGGATGCGTCGAATTTCAAGGAGCCATCCGCTATTTCCTTTTCCGGCTTCGCCGCTTTCCGGACCGTGGTTTTAATTGTCTTGGTCATGGCGTTTGTCTGGATTGGATTAAGCGTTTTCCATTATCTTCAAGCCAAGGAGCAAATTCGCCTATTGCTGCAACGGCAGGCTCAGGAAATGGCGGCGATGTTGGCTCTCGGCAATAAATATATGTCTCGGATCCTGGATCGCTTAGAAGACGAACAAGGTTCCCGGCTGGCAGTCGTCGGTTCCTGGCTGCGGGATATCGACGCTCGCAAAACATTGACTTTCGACGATCTTGAACGCATAGCTGCCGAGACAAAAGCCTTCAATATCGTCCTTTTCAATCCCGATGGCGTCCGCGAGATCGGGCTTCGCGGCGGACCGGGAATGGGTATGGGTATGGGTATGGGAATGGGGATGATGCGAAGAGGCATGGGATCGGGAGCTGGCGTTGGCATGGGAAGAATGCTTCGCCGCATCGGCGGCGTCATGAGAGAGGATATTATTAAGAATTTTCTTCAATCCCGGCAAATGTGTTTGATGCATGGATTTCATCAACGGGGGCCGTTCCGGCAGACGGGCATGACTGTTCTCGTCCGCCGCAGCAACGGCGGCGCAATCATGATCGATATCGACGACGACGCCCAGGATCAAATGCTGCGGGAACTTGGTCCCGAAGCCTTGCTCAATGATTTCGCTTCCCGCCCCGGCGTTGTCTATGTTCAACGTCTCTACGATAATGAAATCGACATCCAATTTGGGGATGCTCCAAAACATCATACCGCGGGATTCGAGGAAATCCCCGCCAACAATGAATCGTCGGGGAGCGAACCGCTTTCTGTTTCTAAAACGTATCAAGGGCATCCTAAAACCATCGATGTAAGCGCCGCTGTTCCCGGCCAAGATAATACGTCGCTGCTTGTGGGATTCGACGCCGCTCCGCTAAACTCCGCCGAACTCGAATTGCGCCATCAATTAATCTGGTCGGCGGGATTTGCCTGTCTCTTGGGGACGTTAGGCCTGATTTGGACGCGCCTGCGCAGACGGCAAGGTTTTTTAGCGCAAGCTCTGGAACAAGTGCATTCCTATCATCGCTTTCTTTTGGAACGCATGAACGACGCCGTCCTTGCCTGGGAGCCGAAGGAAGGATTGACTTTTTGGAATCATCAGGCGGAATCTCTCTGGCCGGAACTGAGGCAACTGCATCCCGGCGAAGTTCCGCCTCCCCGCGTTCTTTCCGCTTCGCGGCAGGCGCAACAAGCAGGCGGCCAGGCGGTTTTGCCGTTGATCTGCGGCGCCGGCAAAAGAAATTTTCAAGCAGTTTACGAAACTATCGCTTCCCCCATCCCCACTCATATCCTTTTTCTCGCCGACGTTACCGCCGTGGAACAAGCCGCCGACGAACGCCATCGCCGCGAGCAGTTGGAAGCTCTGGCCCGCGTTGCTTCCGGCGTAGCTCATGAGGTGCGCAATCCGCTCAACGCGATAGATATGAATATCCAAACTTTGTTGATGGAACCTTCCACCCTTCAATTCCAGGATAGAGAAACTTTGCGCGACGTCAGGGAGGAAATCGCCCGCATTAACCACATTATCGAACATTTTCTCGCTTATGGACGTCCCCAGCCGCCGGTCTTTTCCGAACTCGATTTGGGCGAAATTGTTTACGAAGCGTCCAATTTTTTGCAACCTTTAATCCATGATCGCCATATCCAATTGCGGATAGAGGCGCAAGATGTAAAACCTATTCTCGCCGATGCGCAGCAGATTCGGCAGGTTCTTTTGAACATCGTCTTGAACGCCGTAGAGGCGATGGAATTTGGCGGAGATATTCTTCTCTCAGTGAAGCGGGAGAATGGGGACGCCGTCTTTATCTGTTCGGATGCTGGAATTGGAATGAGTCAAGAGCAATTGGCGCATCTCTTCGACCCCTATTACACCAGCAAACCCAAAGGCACGGGGCTGGGCATGAGCATCGTCAAGCGCATTATGGAAGCGCATCAGGGCGAAATCGCCGTTACTAGCCAGCCGGGGAAGGGAACCGATGTAGTTCTTCGCTTTAAAATACCGGCGGCGGCAATAGTCGGCCAGGAGGAAACGGAGGCATGAATCAGCCCCATCCCTTGCTCCTCGTTGTTGAAGACGAAGCCTCGCAACGCAAAGCGCTGACTGCTTTTTTACGCAAACGCGATTACGGCATTTTGGAAGCGTCCAATCAAATCGCCGCCCTGGATCTTTTCGCGGAATATCCCGTCGATCTGGTTTTGACCGATATGCGCCTTCCCGACGGCGGCGGTGAGGAAATCTTGCGTCAGGCGAAAACGCTGCGCCCTGACGTTCCCGTGGTTATCATGACCGCCTATGGCAATACCGCCCAGGCGGTAACGGCGATGCGGGCGGGCGCTTCGGATTACGTCGCCAAGCCGCTTGATCTCAACGAACTCGACCTGGTGATCCAGCGCGAGTTGGAGCGGGTTACGCTTGTTTCCGAAAACCGCCGTCTGCGCCGCATAGTGGAAGAGAGCCGCCGCGCTCCTGGCCTCATCGCCGTCAGTTCCATCATGCAATCCGTCATCAACACCGCTCTGCGCGCCGCCGCTTCCGACGCCAGCATTCTCATTCTCGGCGAAAGCGGAACCGGCAAGGAAATTCTCGCCCGCGCCATCCATGCCGCCAGTCCCCGCGCCCAACGTTCGTTCATCCCCATCCACTGCGCCGCGCTGCCCGAAGGCGTCGTGCAGAGCGAACTTTTCGGCCATGAGAAAGGCGCTTTCACCGGCGCGGTCTCCCGCCGCGAAGGCCGTTTCGAACTGGCCGACGGCGGCACGGTTTTCATCGACGAAGTGGGCGATATTCCTTTGAACGTTCAGGTTCAACTATTGCGAGTCTTGCAGGAGCGTTCTTTCGAGCGCGTTGGCGGCAGCCAAACCCTTTCTGTGGACGTGCGCATTGTCGCCGCGACCAACCGCGATCTTCAAAAAGCCATTGCTCAAGGCGAGTTCCGGGAAGATTTATATTACCGTCTCGGCGTTATCGCCATCGTCATCCCCCCTTTGCGCGACCGGCGCGAGGATATCCCGCCGCTGATCCGCCATTTTCTCCAACGCTACGCGCCGGGGCGTTCCATCGATATTTCCCGGGAAGCGATGGACCGGCTGATGAAATATCATTGGCCTGGGAACATTCGCGAGTTGGAAAACGTCATTGAACGCGCCGTTGTTCTCGCCCGCGGCGAGATGATTTCCACCCGCGACCTTCCCGCGAATCTCTTTCCCGCTAATGAAAAACCGGCAATGGATGTGAAACGCTCTCTGCCCGAATTGGTGGCCGATTTGGAAAAAACATTGATCCGCCAAGCATTGCTTGAAGCCAAAGGCAATCAATCGGAAGCCGCACGCGCCTTAGGCGTTACGGAACGCAATCTTCGTTATAAGATAAAAAAATACGGCGATGTTTCCCCTTCCTCCAAAGAACCGCTCGACGATTTCGTCGAATAAATTCCCCGCCGCAGCATCTCGTTCGACGAAATGGTCGAATAAAAATAGATTCTGTTGCGAATGATTATAGAGAATAAAATATAAGTTTATTTATATCAATTAGTTATAACTATAGTATTCATTTGGCGCCTCCCTTGCTCTTAGAGTGAAACATCAAAATCTATCTACTCCACTGGAGGCAAAAATCATGATAAGCAAACTCATAGGCAAGACGATCGTTGCAGGAGCGGTTTTAGGCTGCATTATCCTAACGCCGGACGTTTTCGGGCAAGCGAGCCGGAGCAAAGGCATTCGCGTTTTTAGCGGTCCCAAGAATCAAGCAGGCGCCGTACAACATGGCATGAATGCGATGAAGGGACGCGGCTTTGGTATGATTCATGACGCCGCCCAGCCTTGTTTCATCGACATCGACGGCGATGGCGTCTGCGATAGGCTAGGTATGATGCGGCATGGCGGCATGGGCGGCCGTATGGGCGGTTGCATGGGTATGGGACGCGGCTTCGTGGACGCCGATAACGACGGCATCAACGATAATTCGCCCTTGGCGCAATTGAACCTAACGGACGAACAAAAACAGCAAATCGCCGCCTTGCGCGAAAGCGGCCCCGGCCCCCATTTCGAGGCATTGAAGGCCATCCTGACGGAAGAGCAACTAGCCCAGTTGCAAACCTTAAGGCCTTTCGGCGCGGGACGCGGCTTCGTGGACGCCGATAACGACGGCATCAACGATAATTCGCCCTTGGCGCAATTGAACCTTACGGACGAACAGAAACAGAAAATTATCGCCTTGCGCGAAAGCGGTCCCGGCCCCCATTTCGAGGCATTGAAGAGCATCCTGACGGAAGAACAACTGGCGCAGTTGCAAACCTTAAGGCCTTTCGGCGCGGGACGCGGCTTCGTGGACGCCGATAACGACGGCATCAACGATAATTCGCCCTTGGCGCAATTGAACCTAACGGACGAACAGAAGCAGCAAATTATCGCGTTGCGCGAAAGCGGTCCCGGCCCTCATTTCGCGGAGTTGGCGAACATCCTAACGAAAGAACAGCTGGAGCAGTTGGAAACTCTTGTGGTTCAAGGAAGAGCCGAACATCAGGCGAACCGTCCTGGAATAGGTCTTCGCCCAGGACGCGCCGGGCGCGGCATGGGATTCGGCGGTTGGAGATAATTCTCGATAACGAATATCTCTCCCCGCTTTTGGAATAGAGAAAAGAAGACCTCCGAATAATTCCGGAGGTCTTCTTCGTTTCATTTATCATTTTTTTGTAGATAGTAAATGTTCCGCCGTATACTGTGCGGCGATTTGTATGCCCTGGTCGTTCCAATGCGTATCGTTCACCCAATAGAGCAAGTTGTTTTCCTTGACGCTGAATTGAGCATCGTATAGGGGAGGGAAGAGGTCGAGAACATCGACTCCCTTTTCCTGCAAACGCTCCGCCAAAACTTCCGGCGACCTGCGCGCCGGACGATTTGGGCGTTGGCTGGGAGGCGCGAGGCGGTTAGGATAAAGAATCGGTTGCGCATGATCGCGGTATATTTCGTATTTATCCGGCACGATGACGAGGAGAAAACGAATCCCCTGCTTGGCGCAACCTTTGGCAATGCGTTCGACGGCTTCAGCGATGCGGTCTCCATTGCGCGATTCATAACTATGGTAGGCCGAATCGATATCGCCCGAATAGAACAAAATGGGAGCATTGTTTTCTTGTAGCCAGGCCGCTTGTACTGGCGTAGTCAAACCAAGATCGAAAGCCATCGGCGGCAGACGCCGCCCCGCGCGCCATGCCCATAGCCGCGCCGCGCTGGTGCGTTCCAGATAGTTCTCGATGGTTTTGCGCCAGTTCATCCAATCGGTTAAGGTTGGCCAAGCTTCGGGATCGGCGGTCATGCGTTGCAGAACCGAACCGTCTTCACTTAAATAACGAAATGCGTCTTCGAACAATCCGCTGTATAAGTATCGTTGGATAACGGTCATAACGATCTGTTTTTCTTTGCCTGTACAGAAATTCTTGTCCGTCAATACTTTCAAAACGCTCTGCACCGGCCCGGCGCTGGGCCAGCAGGCGTTGTAAACGCTTTGATTCAACGCCTGGCCTAGTTGCGAGGCGAACGTTTTATCCACCGTCGATCCTTCGGCCATGTAACTGGTTCCGCAGGCGACGATCTGATGATCTTCGTCGATCGGGCGGCGCGGCTTTCCCGCCGGGCGGTTAACGAATCCCCATTCGTCCGTAATGCGATGGATGAAGCGGGGCGGATGGGGTCCCTTTTCCACCAGTTGGTCGAAATAGGGAAGGCGAGCCATCCGCGTCAGGTCTCCCGTCCATTTGTATTCGCTCAAGGGAGGGTAAGGAGAATCGAGAACATGCCAGGGAACGCTCAATGTCTCCAGCGGCGGATCGGCAATGCGCGCGCCGATTTCATACGCGAAGAGACATAGAAAAGGAAGCATAACCGCGATAATGGAAAACCATATAAATGCGGGAGAAGAACTCTCTGCGCATTGAGCCATTTGCGGCAGTCTCATGCGCTCGCGATGTTGAATCTCATCTAAAGTATATTTCTTCGTTGTAGTCATTTTAAAATTGATAATAGAGAAATGGCGTCGAACTGGCCGCCAATGCCGCCGTGATGGCGGCGGCGAAGAGCAGGCCATCCCGCAAGGCCAACAACGGCGATAGCCGCGGACTCATTTCCCACGTATTGCGCGCAAACAAGCAAACCAGATACCCTGCTAGAATCAATGCCGGTAGATAAGGGGAAACAATATTTGCTGGCAATTGGAATGATGGGAGCGTGAGAAACATCCCCTTAAGCACTCGTCCCGCCATGCTGAAATTTTCCGCCCGAAACAAAACCCAACTCAATAATACGAGTAAATTCGTGCAAGCGACGGCCAGATAATGCGGCATTCGGTTTAGAGGATGGCGTCGGCCCAGCGCGCGTTCTAAAGCCAGCAGAACGCCATGCCATAAGCCCCAAATCGCGAAAACGATACTGGCGCCATGCCATAAACCGCCCAAGAGCATGACCAGCATCAAGTTTACGTAAGTCCGCGTCCGTCCCAAGCGGTTGCCGCCCAGCGGGATATAAAGATAATCGCGCAGCCAGGTGGAAAGTGTGATATGCCATCGCCGCCAGAATTCCGTGATCGAGGCGGATTTATAGGGCGAATTGAAATTTTGGGGAAAAGTGAAACCCATCAAAAGCCCCAAACCTACAGCCATGTCGCTATAGGCGGAAAAATCGAAATAAATCTGCAAACTGTATCCCAAAACGCCGATCCAAGCGCTTTCGAAATTTGGTTGATGGGGGCCGAACGCCGCTGGAACCGCCAGGGCGAATAAATCCGCAACCATGACTTTCTTGGCCAAACCCAAAGCGAAGAACCGCAGTCCCAGCGCAAACTTCCCAGCCGAATGCGTCCGTTCCTTCAATTCATCGGCGATCCATTGGTAGCGCACGATAGGACCCGCGATCAATTGGGGAAACATGGAAATGAAACTGGCAAAACTGATAAGGTCCGGCGCTTCTTCGGCGTCGCCGCGATAAAGATCGATGGGATAACTTAAGGCTTGAAAGGTAAAGAAGGAGATGCCGATGGGCAGAACAATATGCAGAATTGGCAATACATGGCCGCTTTCTCCCGCCGCAACGAACAACTGCGCCGCAGCGTCGGCCCATAAGGAGAGCATTCCCGCGTACTTATAATATCCCAGCAGCCCCAAACTGCCGGCTACAGCCAGCGTCAGCCAAAAATGGCGTCCGCGATGCGAGCGCGAACGCATCATGAATTTCCCGCAATAGAAATTCAATATAGTCGTCGCGCCCATCAGCAGGCAGTATTCCGGTTTTTCCCATCCGTAAAAGACATAACTTGCCGCCGCCAGCCAAGCCGCCCGCCAACGAAATGGAAGCGCATAGTATACGATTAATGCAATGGGGAGAAATCCGAAAATAAAGATATAGGTGCTGAAAACCATGAGGTATTATACTGATGAGCCTCTTGCAAAACTATATTATTCCTCCCCCAAGCTTGGGGGAGGTTAGGAGGCAATGTCGTTAAGTTAAGGATAGACTAATTCCTTAATCGAAAATATCAACAAATCTAATAGCATGAATTTGTTGAATTTAAAATCCCTCACCCTAACCCTCTCCCAGAGGGCGAGGGAATGGAATTTCGTCACGTTATGTCTTAACTTAATGACATTGGGTTAGGAGGGGGTTGAGATAAGTCTAACAAAATCAACCCCCCTCTCCCCTCTAACTCCCCCCAATCTTGGGGGGAGAATTGAAAAGAAAATTATACCATTTTTGCAAGAACCTCTGTTGTATAGAAACTAAATTTTATACGGCTAATGTCGATCCTAAACATCAAATCGGATAGTCAAGGGCACAAACAACCTTGCCCTTGCCACCCGTCCCGCCCAATCTCCACTTCACCCGCATTCCACGAATTCCAAATCCACCCGATTTGGAATCAAGCCTGCGTCGAATCCTCTATCGAGAAACAATTGATACGATTGTTTTCCCCGATCTCCTAAATGAAGCGTCAAGTCGTTGACATACATGCCGACGAACCGGTCGGCGCAATCGCCGGGCAGGTCGCGGGCGTATTGTAAAGCGTGTTGCAATGCTTCTTCCCGGTGGGCGAGGCTGTATTCGATCGTCTGGCGCATATAGGGCGAGAGTTCTGAAATCGTCTCTTCGCCCAAATCCTTGCGGATGGCGTTGGCGCCCAGCGGCAGGGGCAGCCCGCCGGTTTCGCCGCTCCACCATTCGCCAAGATCGACGATCTTATGCAAACCCATCCGCTCGTAATACAACTGCCCTTCGTGAATAATCAATCCTGCGTCCGCCCGGCCATTAACCACGGCGGGGACGATCTGATCGAAGGGAACGATGTCGTAATCGAACTCGCCCAAGCAAAGCCGCAACGCCAGATAAGCCGATGTCATCTTTCCGGGGATGGCGATAGTCTTTTTCTTCGCTTCGTCCAGCGTCATAGCCTCGCGGGCGACTAACAAGGGCCCGTAGCCGTCGCCCAAACTGCCTCCGGCAGTAAGCAGCGCATAGCGATGATGCACATAGGCGTAAGCGTGTACGGAAATGGCGGTAATATCCAATTCGCCCACGGCGGCGCGATGGTTCAGCGTTTCGATATCTTGTAGGATATGGCGGAAGGCAAAACGTCCCGTAGGAATCTTCTCCTTGGCCAGGGCGAAAAACATAAAAGCGTCGTCCGCGTCGGGACTATGGCCTATGGTAATCTCTATCGGCCGCATTCGTTCATTCGCTCCTCTATGAGATTGCGTAGAGGCTCCCACGATCCTCGCCCTTTGGGAGAGGGTTAGGGCCTATTATGGTTAAGATCGTCAAAGCCTATCCTGCCCTGTTCAATTGACAAGGGACATGACGTTTTGCTGCGCCAGAGACTTAAGAGCATCCGAAGTAATCAGTAGGATGCACGAAGCGCGGTCGGCATCGATTTTGAACTGCATTCTGCCGCTTTCGACTGTCAAATCCTCTTCTTCATAGGTAATCCATTGTCCATTGACGATCTCTCCTACGATCAACTTCGGAGAGGTCATCACGGTATTCCACAATCGGATGCGGGCAGGCGCAGTGGGCAGTAAAAGAATCATTCCGCTGGAGGAAATGTCCATCTGGTCGAGGCTCTTAACCATAGCAAAGCTGGTCATGAGAATGATGATGTCCCGTTCTCGGCGATACGTCCCTTTCCCGCCGATAGCCAGAACATCGCCTATGCTGTTGGTTTCAATTAATCCCGATTCGTAACCGGCGAGATACATGTTTAAGAGATTGTCTCCCTTCCGAATGCGATAGTTGCGCGTGTTCGCCGCTTCTTCGTTGCGGAAAAAGGTATAGATCGCATTGCCGTTATCTTCGGGAATTGTGAAGACGTGTATGGCGGGATCGTCCGGTTCGATGGCGATCGTCGCTTCATTCACTTTCTGCAAAAAGGCGGCGTAAGGATTAGGCCGGAAGAAAGGAGATTCGGCTAATTCCAAAGGTGCGGGAAGATAGTGTATCTTTCCTTTTTGATATTCCGATACGATCGCTTCCGGGACGCTCGTAGGCGATTCGACGGTAAACGGCTGCCGAGGGGCATGATCGCTCAAGAGAAAGGTTTTGCTGCGCTCTTGGCTTTTCGCGCGGCGCAGGGGATCGAAATCGGCTTCGCCGGTATAAAGCAAGTTGCCGCCATTCGCCGCGAAGGATAAAACGCGCTGAAAAACCTCGTCGCTGGGACAATAGGGAATCGGCCAAATTAAGGTACGCGCCGTAGGCGGGAGTTGACTGATCGACTCTTCGTTGATGACGTTGAAATTGCAATGCGCCGCGAACATCATGCGCAGGGCGTTGTCGATTCCCTGCTGGATTTTCGCCGCTTGGGCGCCCAACCTGTGGCTGTCGGGGATCAAAAGATATACGCCGGGGTCTTCGTATTGCGGACGGAAGGAAGACAAAAACAGGCTCAAGTTGCGATAGGCATAAAACCAATCTTTAGCTACTCCGTCTTGCGGCCAGGTCAATCCCCACGGAAAGATGCACTCGTTAAGGTCCTTTAAATCCCAATTGAGCGCCATCGATCCCCCCAGGCCGAAAGTCTCCAGCCCTTCGCACAAATATTGAGCGATGGCAGAATCCGTTTCGTCGTTGAATTGGCCTTGTACGCGCGCTTCGTGGGCGTCCCAGGCGCTGAATTCGCCGAGAGTCAATCCCTGCCCTTTGAAGCGCCGGTCCGTCATTTTCATTACGGTGGGAAAGTCTTTCATGGGGCCGTGGTAGTGAGTATTCATGAAATCCAGCCGGTGCGAGGGAATCAGCTTATCCGCTTGCAAGCCGTTTTGCAGAAAGCCCACTGTCGTTAAAGCGTTGGGATTGCCTTCTTTGATCCCCTTAACATTGGCGTCGATCCAACGCTCTACTAGCCAGGCGCGGAAGCGATTGTATTCGTAAGCGCGAGGATTCGGCCATTCGTCTGGCCCCGGCTCGCAGGGAATGCCGCCCAGCGATTCGGCGGGAGCGTAAGTTCCCCACGCTTCTTTGATCTTGGCGTCATCGGCGTATTTTTCCCGCAAATAATCGTTCCATAATTTATTATTGTTGGGAGAAGGCTTCGGCATTAAACTAGGTTCGTTTTGAATATCGAATAGGACGTGGGGATCGTTTTTAAAATGATCCGACCAAAACCGTCCCCATTGCCGCTGCGCATCCAATTCTTCCGGCGCAAGTTCCACCGGCAGCCAGTCGTGCAGACCCAGCATGAGAAAAATGCCGTTTTGAGCGCAGAGGGCGGCCAGTTCGTCCGCTTTTTGCACTAACTTGGGCGGCGGCTGCTTGCCCAGGTCTATAGACGCATGTTGCCCCTTGCCTTCGAAGCCTTGCGCTGCGAAGGGAGAGAGATGAATAACTCGCAGCAAACGGAGGCCATTGTCTTTCATGCGCTGAAAATCGCGCTTCCAAGTTGCGGGATTTTCATCAGGCGAGAACCAGACGGTTCCCGTCTGGTTGGTTCCAAACAGAAATAGAGGCCGTCCTTTAACGCGGAAATAATTATTGGAAAAAGTCAGCGTTGGCTTGGAGCCGCTTAAAACGGAAGAACGAATCGCGCCGGTTTCCAAACGATCGTGAAAGACGTCCTCAACCTGAAGCTCCACGGCGATGGGCGTATAACCTTCTTGCAATTGTATAGGATCGAGTTTTTGGCGAAACGTCTTTGTCTCTCCCTCTGCTAGGGCGATCTCTTCACTGCCGATTTCTTTTTCACCGGCGAAGAAAGTCAACTTGGCGGTTTGGGACCACCGGCTGCGGTTAGCCGCCGTTGCAGCAATTTCAACAAATTCCAATGAGCTTCTATCCGTCTCTACGCTAACCAGAAACGTCCGGTCGCGCATGGCGTAAACCGCGTCAATTAGCGAATTGACCATGATGGGATGCGAGGCGGAAAAAAGGTTGATATTATTCACGCCGGAAAACGCCCACGCCGAGCCGTTGTAATAGCCGTCATGATGCAGCATGAGGCTGAAGACGCTGCCCCGAGGCCGCCCGAAGCGGTCGTAAGCGGAAACAAGAGAATGCCATCGCGCATGAGATTTCGTGAAAACGGGATTGTTGTTTCCCGACATGGCTGTGGCTGGATGTCCGAATATATTTATCTCTTCGGATTGATCGGCCGTATTAAGCGGCGATTGCGGGTCTTTGGCGATTTTTGTAACTCTTTTGAAAGTATAAGTTGGATCGAAAATAGAGATTTGTTCCGGCAGAAGTTCCAAAATGTCTCCCGCTTTTCCCCGCCGTCCAGATAATGTTTGGGCGGGATCGTCTACCCGCACTGGCTGCCAGTGTTCGTTTTTTTTCTCCACTAGTTCGTCGAAAGCATATCCGCCTAGCGAAATAAATGAGCCGCCGTTCTTGAGGTAATTTATAAAAGATTCTCGCGCATCTTTAGGAAAATAAGAGCCATTGGGTAGAACAATTAAATCAAGGTCTTTGCTTAATACCAACTCCGGCTTATCGAAATCCGTTTCTGTGACAATGCGGCTTTGGAATCCTTGGTTATTAAGCGCTGTTAATAAAAATTGAGGATCGGCGTTCGATCTCTTTCGAAGGAAATTCGCATCCAAAATGCCTATGCTAAATTCTTTCTTGACTTCGCTCTTGGCAATAGAAGCGTTTTTCCCTGCATCTCCGCCGCAGTGGCAAAGCATGAACAACCCGATAACCGGGATTAATAATTTATGGTATGATCGCATCGTTCTCCCTTTCCGGCTTGGTTTCTCGGATGGAGCGGGCGAATTGAACCCATGTCTCCACCGGCCATTCTTCCGCCCTCTTTTCGAAATCGAAAGCGGATGGCGCATGATCCAAAAAATCATCGCTGATGATCCGTCTCTCTATAATGGCGCCTTGCAGCTGTTTTCTCAACTTCTTTCGCCGGTGAAGAAAGCCAATTTTTACGATTCGCTCTAAATAAAACTGAGCCAATTCCAAATCGGCGTCCTCTTTGGGCTTCATTTGCACAAAAACGGATTCCACTTTAGGCGGCGGGAAAAAGGATGGGCCGGCGATAGTGCGGATTTTATGGATGCGATAGAGATAATTCAAAACAATGGAAAGGCGGCCATAACGCTTGGTTCCCGGTTCGGCGAGAATGCGTTCTCCCACTTCCTTTTGCAGCATAACATTGACGCTTTCAAAGCGGAAAGGGCAATAGGCCAGCCGAAAGAGAATCGGAACCGCGACGTTATAAGGCAGGTTGCCGATCGCCCATCGCGCTCCCGATTCCTTGGCCAACGCCGCGAAATCGGTTTCCAAGGCGTCTTCCTGTCGAATTGTGAGCTGGCCGGGATGGATGGGGGATAATTCTTCCAGGATGGCGGCGAACGTCCGGTCTTTTTCCACGGCCAACACGCGCAAGCCGCGTTCGATGAGCATCCAGGTCAAATGTCCCACGCCGGGGCCGATTTCAATGATGGCGCCTTCGCGAGGAAACTCCGCCTCATTCAAAAGGCTGCGCATCAAAGGCCGTTTGATAAGGAAATTCTGCCCCAAAGCCCGCGACATCCGCAGCCCCCGGCTTTGCAGGAATTGAACCAATCCATTCTTGTCATACAATGTTTCGAGAATTGGATCCATTCCATCTATGCGATGGTTCAAGTTGGAATTCAAATTTTTCGTCTCGATCTGCGATCGTATGGATAGATAAAAGAAGATAACTCTTCGGATTTGTTTGCGTATAGAATAGTAGGGTGGGATCGAAGCGAAGCATAGCCCGCCGCAACGGATGCGGATAGAGGATTATTTAATCCCTTTACTGGATCGAAAGACGATCGTATTAAAATCAACTCGATTATAGGCATGTTGAACATGAATAAACCAATCATCGATCAACATACAAACCCATCGGCGTATATTCCGCTGATTGTCGACCGGTTGAAAACAATCCATCCTTACAAAATTATTTTGTTCGGCTCGCTCGCCTACGGGGAGCCGAAGGAAGATAGCGATATCGATTTATTGGTGGTCGTCAATCGGGATGATTTTCCCAAGAACTATCGAGAAAAAAGCGATCTATATGTGGAAACGTCGCGTTCAATCGACGAATTCCATAAACAAGTTTCCATCGATTTAATCGTTCATACTAAAGCCATGTATCGGAAATTCATCGAACTCGGCAGTCTATTCTCGCAAGAGATCGTTAAAAAAGGAATCGTGTTATATGAAGTCGATGACGAAGGAATGGTTGAATCTGGCAAAGGATGATCTTGACGCCTGTAAGCAACTGCTCCATATAAAACATTTAACCAATGTTGTTTCTTTTCATGCTCAACAAGCCGTGGAAAAAACACTTAAGGCTGTGATCGAGGAATATCATACCGTTTTAGTGAAAACGCATAATCTGGAAAGTTTGTATGAATGCGTAAAATCGTATGGCGTTGTGATTTCCGATGTCGATTTGTTGGGAAAATTGGATAATTTATATATCGACTCACGTTATCCAAGCGATACAGGTTTATTACCGTATGGAAAACCAACGGTAGAAGACGCCCAAGAGTTTTATTCCTTCGCCGAAAAAACGCATCGCCAGGTGAAAGCCATTTTGATGGAAAGAACATAAACCAATTAGGTAGGGTGGGATCAAAGCGAAGCGTAGCCCACCTTCTTTTAAGAAAAGCGATTTAGGGTAATCATAAAGCGCAACTCCCCATTCTCCTGAGCAAAGGATCAACGATGCCCGTACAAACTATAGCCGTCGAGAACGGCCAAGTCAAAATCATCGATCAGACATTGCTCCCCACTCGAACGAAATACCTCACCGTCGAAACCATTGACGACATGTGGGAAGCCATCAAGATTCTCCGCGTCCGCGGCGCGCCCGCCATCGGCATCGCCGCCGCTTTTGGCCTCTATTTAGGCGTTAAAGATTCCCCGGCGTCCGATTTCGGCGCATTTTATAAAGATGTGGAAAAAGCGGCGGATTACCTGGCATCATCCCGTCCCACCGCCGTCAATCTCTTTTGGGCGCTCGACCGCGTCAAGCGCGTCGTTTGTGACAATGCCTCGCTTCCGGTTGATCAATTGAAGAAGCGCATCTTCCAGGAAGGCGTTGATATGGTAGATGAGGACAACCGCGTTTGCCGCGCCATCGGCGAATACGGCGAGACGCTGCTCAAGGACGGCGATGGCGTCCTTACGCACTGCAACGCGGGCGGCTTGGCGACGGCGCAGTACGGCACGGCGCTCGCTCCCATCTATATCGCCAAGGAAAAAGGGAAAAACATCCACGTCTATTCCGACGAGACGCGCCCCTTGCTCCAAGGCGCCCGCCTGACGGCGTGGGAACTGCGCGAAGAAGGAATTCCGGTTACGCTGATTTGCGACAATATGGCCGCCACGGTTATGGCTAAGGGCTGGATTCAAGCCGTCATCGTCGGAACCGACCGCACCGTCGCCAACGGCGACGTGGCCAACAAAATCGGCACGTATGGCGTCGCCATTCTGGCGAAAGCTCATCATATTCCCTTTTACGTCGCGGTACCCACTTCCACCATCGATATGTCGCTCTCCGATGGTTCGCACATCCCCATCGAAGAGCGGGCGCCGGAAGAGATCGCCTGCAGCTTTGGACGCCGCATCGCTCCCGAAGGCATCGACATCTACAATCCCGCCTTCGACGTAACGCCGCACGAATACGTAACGGCGCTCATCACGGAAAAAGGAATCGTGCGTCCGCCTTACGACGTAAATTTAAAGAAAATTATGGCATAAAATCGCAGGGTGAGTCGAGCAAAGCAAGCCCCGCCTATATGGGTAAAATGGCGTCTTGCCTGTTTGCCTGCTATTGCTCGTTAACCGTAAGTGGGATGTTTATTACTCCCAAAAAACACTTTTGTAAGTCATGTAAAATGTGCTCAAAAGGCGGAGTGGCAAGGGCAAGTCGTTATTGTTCTCCCAACCTTTCAAGGCTGGGAGAAGAAATTTCGCTAAATTCGATTCTTTTCGCGTCATCGCGATTCGAAAGAGCAGCAATTATTAACGCATCAACGTCTCTTTTGAGCGATTTTTCCGATGGCATGAAAATATTGGTTGCGTAACATGAGTTAGTAAAAGGGAAGAGCGTTCGATCTATTCCCTATAGATTGTCCTGCGAAAAAATCAAAGGCAGGCTTTGCCTTGCCCTTGCCACCCCCTTCATTTAGAGCCGCTTACTCAATTCCCCGGCGTTGCGCTTCCAACAGAATCGCCTCCGTGGCGGTTGCGCCGATTCGCGTTGCGCCCAACGCCTGCACCCGTAAAACGTCGTCCAAAGTGCGTATGCCTCCGGCGGCTTTGACGAGTACGCGGGAAGAGCTATGCTTCCGCATCAATTGCAGATCGCGATCCGTTGCGCCGAGATAATTGTAGGAACCGTCTTTCTGTTTGACGAAGCCGTAGCCCGTGGAGGTTTTGACGTATTCGACGCCTGCGCCGTCGCAGATTTCGCAAAGCCGGATTTTATATTTATCCATAGTAAGAAAATCGTTCTCGAAAATGACTTTCAACAACGCGCCGTTCGCCCTCGCCGCTTTATGCACTTCCTCAATCTCCCGTTGAACGTAATCCCAATCCTCGCTCAGCGCTTTTCCGATGTTGATGACCATATCCAATTCCTCGGCGCCGTCCTTGCACGCCTGATCCGCTTCCAGCGTTTTGATATTCGTACAGCTATTCCCATGAGGAAAACCGACTACGGTTCCCACGGCGACATCCGTCATTTCCAACCACTCCACCGCGTCGCGAACGGCGTAAGGCTTGATGCAGACGCACGCGACGCGATATTTCGCCGCCAATTCGCAGCCTGCTTTCAATTCCTTATCGGTTAATGTAGGGTGCAACAGCGAGTGATCGATCATTTTGGCGATAGAGTTCATGGTATCTCCTGAAATGGGACGCATGGTTTACCCCATTTTCCTAAAAAAGCAATCATACTGCAATGAGAAGCCTCAATCCATTTGCAGAAAAGAAAAGATTGGGAACCTGCCGCTTTCATTGTATTATGATTTTCATTCCCCTATAGAGTCGTCTAAGACGCTGCTAATTTGAGGATGACGGCATGAAGCAGCGAGATAAACCGCTCAATGCCTCCAATTCGCGAGATGGGTAAAGGATGGAAAAACGATGGAATGTAAAAGAAGAACTTTTGTAAAAGGCGCTGGCGCCGTCGCGGCGGGCGCTCTCATTGGGACTTCCTCTTCCTGGGCGGGCGCCAACGATCGCATCAACATCGCCGTTATCGGCGTTCATGGACGCGGGAACGATCACATCAAAGGCCACCAGGCGCAAGAGAATGTGGAAGTGGCCGCCATCTGCGATCCCGATAAGCGCGTATTGGCGCAACGCGCCGAGGAATTCCAAAAGAATTACAATAAGCCGGTCAAAACCGTCGTCGATATGCGCGATCTTTTCAGCGATCCCGCCATTGACGCGGTCAGCATCGCCACTCCCAACCATTGGCACGCGCTCGCAACCATATGGGCTTGCCAGGCGGGTAAAGACGTCTACGTCGAAAAACCTGGCTCTCATAATATTTTCGAAGGACGCAAGATGATTGAAGCGGCATACAAATATCGCCGCATCGTGCAGCATGGCGTGCAGCTGCGCAGTTCGGCCGCCTTGCAGGAAGCCGTGCGCCTCTTGCGCGAGGGAGTCATCGGCGAACCCTATCTCGCCCGCGGCCTTTGCTTCCGCCGCCGTCCATCCATCGGTAAAAAGCCGCCGACATGGGTTCCCGAACATATCGACTACAATCTTTGGCTAGGACCGGCCAAGTGGCGTCCATTCTCCGAAAACGTCGTTCATTATAACTGGCATTGGCATTGGGATTTCGGCAACGGCGACGTCGGCAACCAAGGCGTTCATGAAACCGACATGTGCCTTTGGGGATTAGGAGTTAAATCGCTTCCCGATAAAGTGGTCGCCATGGGCGGCAAGTTTCTTTGGGATGACGATAAGGAAACGCCGGAATTGCTAACAACCAACTTTAAATTCACGCCGGAAAACAAAGTCGTCCAATTCGAGACGCGGCCCTGGAACACCAACGACGAAGGGGGCGCCAGCGTGGGGAATATTTTTTACGGCGCAAAAGGGTATATGGTTGTTCGAGGCTATGACGAGTTCGCCACTTTCCTCGGCGACCGGCGCGAACCAGGCCCCAAGGGGAGAGAAGGCGGCAACCATTTCGCCAACTTTCACAAAGCCATTCGCAGCCGCAACATGGCCGATCAGAACGGGCCGGTGGAAACCATCCATTACGCTTCCGCCATCGCCCATCTAGGCAATATCGCCTACCTCACGGGCCGCGCTCTCGATTTCGATCCGCGTACGGAACGCTTTGTCGGCGATGAAGACGCCAATCGCTATCTCAAACGCGATTACCGGCCGCCGTTCATCGTTCCCGAAGAAGTGTAATCGGGTATCGATGCTAAATGCCAAAAGCCGTGAAGAAGCGAACATTCTTCACGGCTTTGTCTTTATGATGGCTTACTTTTCTTGGAAGCAGCATGAATAGGCGTCTATTACAAACTGCCATCCACTCCGCCGCCGGAACGCCATGTAATATTGCCATTGCTATTTAAACCATTGCTGGATTCATAGGGCATTCCGCGGAATCCGTCTTGCACGACGCCGCCGTCTGGGCCGGCGCCGATCAAAGCGAATTCTCCATCTCCTAATGGCGAAACTCGCGAAATCGCCTGGTTATTAGGATGATATCCCTGAATGTTATGATCGTGAATCCATGGATTGTCGGGAATGGCGGGATCGCGGTCGAAATACGTATAGGTATCCAATTGTCCCGTCCAGGTTTCGCTTGTCGCTGCTTGTAAAGGATTTTTCAAAAAGGGATCCTGGGGTATGGCCGACATATAACTAACTGGCGTAGTGATTGGCGCCATAACGTCGCGCTGCAATCGGGTAGCTTTGCTGGGATTGGCGATGTTTCCGAAAAATTTGTTCAGCCGATCCACGCCGGTTTGGTTGTCGTCGTCCCAAATGTCGATGAGCAGCATCCCGCGCTCGACTTGAAACGATTGAATCGCCAAACCCAGGTTGCGGCAATCGGAAACCGAGCGGGCGATTTTCGCTCGGGTTTGGGCGTTGAGAAAATTAGGAACTGCAATGGCGGCCAGGATGCCGATGATCGCGACGACGATGAGCAGCTCAATCAAAGTAAATGCGCATTTTTTCATACGATCGCAACTCCAAGTCGATTTTTCGCCGCTTCCCTAAGCGGTTTTGATATTATGATGATTTCCGTATGATGGATATGAGTCCTATAAAAAAGAAAAAATAACGCCGAAGAAAAAGACAAACACTTTTTCCTATGAATTGTCTCTGCGATGAATTTCATTAATTCCTCTCCTAACAAATCGGCGAATTATTCGAAGCGATTTCCGATATAAATCGATATCCATCGACAGGGAGTAAATTATCTACGATCCTTTTCCCTCGTTCCGATGGCGATGATCGTCAACTCCTGCAGAGCCACAATCGCATCGCTTGTTCCGCCGTTCGTTCCAAATGATTCCGAGCATTCTCAATTGCCTCTTTCAAAGTAATTGGACCGGGCGCAAGCGAAAAATAGGCGATAATTCCCGCCTCGTGAAGGATGGACAAATCGCCGCAGAGGCTGCCGCCCAGAACGACGGCGGGAACGCCTTTTTGTTTTGCCCGGCGCGCTACTCCGGCGGGAACTTTACCGAAACGAGTGGAATCGTCGATCTTTCCTTCGCCCGTAAACGCAAGGCTGGCGCCATCGAGCGCCTCGTTCAGGCGGGCGTAATCGGCGATCAGGTCGAAGCCGGAACGGATTTCCGCGCCGCAAAACGCCGCCAATCCTGCACCTAGGCCGCCCGCCGCGCCGCCACCCGGCATGGCGCCGATGGTCGCGCCCATGTCCTTTTCCCAGAGCGCCGCTAGATTCGCCAATCCATCTTCTAGTAAGGGGATTATTTCCGTCGTCGCTCCTTTTTGCGGGCCGTAAACGGCCGCTGCTCCTTCCGGTCCCAACAGGGGATTCGTTACGTCGCTGGCAACCAGGATTTCTACTTTTTTTAATTGGGCGTGAACGGAAGAAGCGTCAATCCGCCGCACCGCCGCCATTCCCCGGCCTGTTGATTCCACTATTGCGCCCGCGCCGTCCAGCAACCGATAGCCAAGCGCTGCGGCCATCCCGGCGCCGCCGTCCGTGGTCGCGCTGCCGCCGATGCCGATGACGATCGTTTCGACGCCCCGATCCAACGCGTCGCGCATCATTTCGCCGGTTCCCCGCGTCGAAGTATTCAGTGGATTTTTTTCCGCTTCCGTCAGGCGCCATAAACCCGAAGCGGCGGCCATTTCCATCACGGCCGTCTTGCCGCCGTCAATCAAACCATATTTTACGGCGACAGGCCGCCCCAAAGGATCGGAAGCCGTCATCTCGATCCAATCGCCTGTACGGGCGGCTACCAACGCTTCCGTCGTCCCGTCTCCGCCGTCCGCCAAGGGAACGCAAACGGCGTCGATATCCCCTCGCGCCTGAAGTACGCCGCGCGCCATGGCGGCGGCCGCTTCGGGAGCGGATAGACATTCTTTAAAGGCGTTGGGCGCCAATACGATCTTCATGGCTTTTGCGTTTCTATTATCGGAAGCGGATTCCATTCCGGCGATACCCGCATCGGTTCTTTGCGTTCTTCCGTTTTCCAAACCAGACGCCAAGGATTTTTCGCCAACTGGCTGGACATATCGTCCAGATTGCCCAGAGCATTTTTCAGATTGAGGATGATCTGGTCTATATCTTCCCGATTGTCTACAACAATATGGTCGGCGTCGTTGATGGCTTTGACCAAACTATCTTGTATGGTTTGAATTCGCGAATCCAACGCCGCCAAGGATTCTTTGGCTTGCCGGATAGCGGCGATCGTCTCCGGACTGGCGGCGCGGAGGAAGCCGCTGGCTTGGGACATGATATCGTTCATCCCCCGCCCTGCATCCGTAACCAGACCTGGCAATCCCGCTGCGCCCATCCGTACGCTTTGTAAGGCAGGGATTACATTTTCCGAGGCGCTATCGATCAAGCCGGAAGCGTTGTTCAGCAGAGAAGCGATCCGCGGTTGGCTATCTTCCAGGATGACTTGAATTTTACCCATGATTTCCGTGACGTCCTTTTTGGCGGAGGAGATGAAGCCGGAGACTTCGGCGATGGGGCCGCCGATGCCGTCCAACGCGGTTTCGACTTTGGCCAATACCTTTTTCAAGTCACCCGCCAGCGAGAACACTTCGCCGATCGTGTAATTCGGCGTCGCGTTCAAAATAATTTTATCTTTTTCCAATTTTCCATTTTCCAAAAGCGTCTTGATCCGCTGCTCTGCGCTGCCTTTGGAAATGTTGATAAAGAAAGGAGAAAGCAATCCCGCGGAAGTAACTTGTACATTCGAATCGAGCGATACGGGATAATCCAAATCGATCTTGGCGACGATCAGCGCTTGCTCTTTTTCTTCGTCGTAGCGGATGCCGGTGATTGCGCCGATCTTTACGCCCGCATAGGTTACGGGCGCGAAATTATCCAATCCCACGACATTATCTACATAAATCGAAACGGTCGCACGGCTGGATAAGAGGGATTCGTAATTCCCTACGGAGATCGTCAACGACACGATCAACGCGGCGGATATCGCGACCATCAATCCCACTTTCACTTCGGACATGGAAAACGCGGACATCGATTCGACCCTTTCTCGAAATCCTGTCAGTTAACGTCCTTCATCCGCATCGATCAATCGTTAAAGGTTCGAAGCAAATCTTCAATATAATCGTCCGCCGACATTTGAAAGGGAACGGGTCCGTCCGCCAATCCTTCTACAAATTGGCGGATTAACGAATTTTGGGAATGCTGGAACCGTTCGGGGGAGCCTTGTTCGATGATGCGGCCGTTGTGCAGCATAATCATTTTATCGGCGATTTTAAATGCGCTGTCCATGTGATGCGTTACCACGATGGAGGTAATATCCAATTTATGGGATAGGTCCAGCATCAGGTTGTCGATGACGGCGGAGGTGATGGGGTCCAATCCCGCCGATGGTTCGTCGTAATAGACGATCTGCGGATCCAGGGCGATGGCGCGCGCCAGGCCGACGCGCTTCTTCATGCCGCCGGAAATTTGCGCGGGCTTTAAATCCTCGAATCCCCGCAATCCCACCAATTCCAATTTCATCTTTACGATCGTCCATATAATTTTCGGATCGAGATCGGTATGCTCCCGCAAAGGCAGCGCCACATTCTCCCCCACCGTCATGGAATTGAATAACGCCCCGTTTTGAAAAAGAATGCCGAAGCGGCGGCGGATGGAATTCAACTCGTCATCGCTCATGGCGACGATATTGACGCCGTCATACGCAATCTCCCCCGCATCCGGCTTCAGATACCCGACCAGCTGCTTGAGCAGCGTCGATTTTCCGCAGCCGCTGCCGCCGATAATGACGGTGGTTTTGCCCCTGGGAACGGTAAAGGAAACGTCATCGAGAACCCGCCGCGGACCGAAAGATTTTCCTAAATGCTTTACTTCGATGATGACGTCCTCGGCGGATAGAACGCCATTTGCTTTCTTGACCGAATCCAGAGAACGATGCGATTTAGCCTTCGCCGCACCGTCCGCCTCTATTCTTCGATTTTCAGTCATTAGAGTAACAGTTCTTCTATTATCAAAACTTACAATCGTATTACTATGGTTATTGATTGACAATGACAAACCATGTTTGTTTTTCGTCAGGAGTTTTCAATGCGATGGGAGTATTGTCGCCGTCGGAAAAGACAGCGTTTAAAAACGTCGACTTTTCCGGATCGAACCATCGCAGCCGATAAGGCGCATCCCTGACAGGAACAGCCAACTTTACTTCTCCTCCTGTGGGGAAATAGACGGCGTAATTCGTTCCCCCCGCGAGGCAATAGGCTTCGTTCTCTTCCCGATCGGATAACAAAGCCGGTTTAGGTTCGGAATGGAAAATATCGAATTCGCCGAACAATGTCTGCGCAGCCTGGATCGTTTTTTGCGCCCGTTCGTCCAAGCCGATTCCGCCGTCGGGACGGTGAAAACGGGTGGAGGCGCAGCCGGCGAATACGTTCTGCCACCATCGGTCGACGGAAATGATAGGATCGTTAGGTTTGCCGCCGCCTTGGCGTTGATACACTTTAACATTGTTCATAGGACGAACTCCCCCCGGCTGATCGACTAACATATTGCGATACCACATTAAATTGTCGTAATGAGTCTGGCCGACTTGCCAGTTGTTTTGCGATACGTCCACAAAGGAAAACCGTTCCGGATATTTGTAGGTTCGGCTATGCTGTTCGTCGCGCAAATCCCAGGCGTCCCACATTTCCGTCAATTGAACTTCATAGCCTTGTTGTTTCGCCTTTTTATGAATGAAATCCGCCCAATAGTGCGGCCATTCCGCGGGCGCCTTGGTCTCGTTATCCATGCAATACAACACGTTTCCATAGGGAAGCGAGACATCCAGAACTTTATTTACGAACGCCTGTTGATAATGAAGAACCTTTTCATCGTTGTTCAGTTTGGGAACCGATAAAAAGAAAGGATTGCGCATTTCCGCGGGATGATGATCCCATTCGGGAACCAGCTTCGCATCCGACGAATCGTAATTGGAATTCAACGTAGGATTGAATGGATTTTTCAACCAAAATTCGCGATAATAATCGAACGTGGCCCAGATTTCGATTTGGACGACGACATCCATCGCCTGAGCTTCCCGCAAGCAATTTTCCAATCGGTCCCAGAATTTGGGATCAAATTCGTTGAGATCATACAATCCATTATCTTTCTTTGCGAACGGCCATACGTTCCCCTCGTCGCGGCAGGATAAAGTGCAGCGAATATAATTGGCGCCGCATAGTTTCATTTTTTTGAAATTGTCTTCCATCAAGGATGGATTGTTGAAGAGATTATCCTCGTCGGAACCGCCCAACAGCAAAATGGGCTTTTGCTTATATTGCCAATAATGCAAATTTTTCGGCCACGGTTGAATGCGGTCTTTCGCGTTCGATTTTCCCTGAGAAAAAGTGAAGGCGGCAACTGACATCAACATGATGAGCATTGTTAATAGCGTACATTTCATCTTGAAACAATAATTTTTCATAACGTCAAACCTCCTAATAGATTCGTTTTGAAGCGACGAGCTATTCGAAAGCCGCTTCGTAAAATTGATAATGCGACGTTTTCATGCCCAAGTCGATATATGTTTTTTGAGCGCCGGTATTCTCTTTTTCCACGTACAGCCGCAAGCCGACGGCGCCGTCCTCTTTCGCTTCTTTGGCGATTTGTTCGTAAATCGCTCGAAAAACTCCTTTGCGGCGCCAGGAAGGGATTACGTAGACGCTTTGAATCCACCACCACCAGCCGTTGCGCCAGTCCGACCATTCCAAAGTGATAAGCGTTTGCGCTATGGCTTCTCCCTGAGCTTCGGCGAGGTAATACCATCCTTTGCGCGAATCGTTCAACGCCGCGCCGATTCCGCCTTCCAGGCGCTTGCGGTCGAGAACCAAACCTTCCGTCTCATAGGCCATCGCCGCATTGAAATCGGCGATCGTCGGCAAATCAATTTCGTTTGCCCTGCGAATGGAAAAAGTCATTGGATAAATCTTTCTACGAAATTACTCGCGTATAGAGATAATATAGAACCAATCGATAAAATCCCATCCGATATGCTGAAATGGGAAAGGCGCAGTGGACTGCGCCATTTCCTTTATTTCATTTCGCCATAAAAACGGCTATTTTATTGATTGTTTCTGCGGCAACGGCAAAAGCCGATCGTCGCTGGAGACGATTCTCAAACTAGCCGACCAACCGCCGCCCGCTTGCAGCGCTTTTAAAAGAATACGATTGACGCCGGGTTGGAGAACGACGTTCATCGAATCCTGATCGGGACTCCACCCGCGATCGCCAAGAAATTCACCCACTTTTTCGCCGTTGAGATAGCAGGCGAAATCGTCGTCGCTGCCCACGAGAAACTTCGCGTTCTTTTTTTGATCGCACGTCGCTTCGGCGTAGAGATACGCCCCTGCGTTGTTAAGATCGCCGTAGAGTTTGTTGAATTCGAGCAGGCCGTTGAAATTGTCGATCAACTTATAATTCCAGGAAAATTTTTGGCCGCCGATGGAGATCGGCTTGGATAAATCGACTGGTTGCTTCACGTCGAAGACGTCCGTCTTGCGCAATTTTTCCCGATCTGGAATTGGTCCCAACGTCCACCAATGGATGATATATCCGTTTTTGACAATCATATCGGAGAGCATTTCCGTCGAACCTAAAGCCTGCAAACGCGAAGTCAATGCGCGCAGAAGATCAACATTCTCCGTGGCGCGAGCGGCCGCCGCGCATAAAGCGACGGCGTCTTGATGGCGGTCTGCCTTTTCTAACGCCTCCGATAAGAGAATCGCCGCCGAAACCGCCGCGTTGCGCAGGTTCTCTCCGCCCTCGTGCAGCGCTTCTAAGACGAGCCGGACGCAAGAGGGATCGCCGAGCTTGCCGATGGCTTCCAGCGCCGCCTGTTGCAGGTTTTCATCAGGGCTTTTTGCGTAATGCAGTATCAACGGCAAGGCTTTTGCATCGCCCCGGACGCCCAACAGCCGCAGCAGCGCTGGCGCATCTCCCGAACCATCCGCCAAAGCGCGCAAAATCCCATTCGCGGCTTCTTCGCCGGGAAGTTGGGCGAGAGCGGAAGCAGCGGCGTCTTTCAACAATCCATCGCTTTGAATCATTGTTTCCAAAAGCATAGGCGCCGCTTTCTTCGCCGCTTCGTCTTGGCGCTCTCCTACGAGCGCAATCAACGCTAGACGTTCCGCCAAAGGCGTGATGCCCAATTCTTGAACCAGCGCCTGGGTAACGGCTTCTCCCGGCATTTGCGCCAAGCGGCCTTGCGCCAAACCGCGCAGTTCCTGCTGCGGCGAACGCATGGCCTGAATCAGCATAGGCAAGGCTTTTTCGCCCATGATCTCCGCCATGCCCGCCAATCCTGCGCAACGAAGCGCCGGACATTCATCCTGGAGAAATCGCTTATAAATCGTAATGGCTTTGGATACCTGGCCTTGTTGACGCCATTTTTCCGCCAAAACCAAAAGCGAGTTGGCAGCCGATTGGCGTTCTGTCTCTTCTCCGTTTTGGAATACGGCCCATAAGGCTTTTTCGGTTTGCGGCAGGGCGATGCGGCCCGCCGCTTCGATGGCGGCGCAGCGGATGATGGGATTATCATTCGACAAAGCGGCAGCGACGGCCGCGCCGCCCTCTGCGTCTCCTCGCGATCCCAGCGTTATCAACAAAGCGCATTGCCATTCCGTTCCTTGGGCAGGCTCAATGGCGGAGACGATCGCTTGCTCCGCCGCCGCGCCGGGAATCCTCTCCAACGCCCCGCGCGCTTTTTCACGAAAATCTATGTCGTCCAACAACTGCGCCAGCGATGGGACGGCTTGATCGCCGCCGGCGTAAGAAAGCATTTCGATGGCGAATAATTTCGCGCTGGAAGAATAATCGTTTTTCAGAATATCCAATAAGGCCGATTCCACGGCGAGTCGATCCTGCTTCGCGCCGGGCGCAGTGGATCGAAAAACGATAGTTTCGACAACGCGGCGGGCGTATTTGTCTTCAAATAAATTATTGCTCCCGACGCCTTGAATGACGGATGCGAAAATGGCAGGCCCTTTGGCGGCGAGCGATTCCAAGGCCATTTGTCTTACATTTTCCTCCGGCGAGCCGAGTTGGCGGACAACGTCTTGCGACTCGGCGGCCAAGGCGGCGCAAAGGAGCATTCCAAGGACGAGTCCTTTTATAGATTTAACGATACTCATATCGATTTCTCCTCCATTTTTGAATTACAGGCGCCAGGGAGCGCGGTAGGGTTTGAATAGCCAACGGTTGGCTTCCTCGTCGCCGACGAATTTTTCGCGCTCAGGGTCCCACTGCAACTTTCGCCCCAAACGCAGCGCGATATTCCCCAAATGGGCGCAGGTTACGGAACGGTGGCCAATTTCGGCGTCGCAGATGGGACGGCGGCGCGCGCGGATGCAATCCATCCAGTTTCGTTCGTGGCCTGGGCTGCGATAGAAATGGACGTCATTGGGGCCGAGTTTTTCCTGAAGCAATTCCTTGGGTTCGGCGATCAAGCCGCCGCGCCAAACATGCACCCAGCCCTCTGTTCCTTCGAATTTGGTTCCATGCTCTGGATTCGCGGCGATCATGCGGACGCCATTGGCATATTCATATTCCACGTGAAATTGGGTATAGGTTTCGAAACGTCCGCTCGTAGGCAAGGTTCCCGTTCCTTCGACGGATACGGGGCCGCTGCGGTCCATTCCCAATCCCCATTGAGCAATATCGAAATGGTGGGCGCCCCAGTCGGTCATTTGGCCGCCGGAATAATCGAAGAACCAACGGAAACTCCAAAAGGCGCGGTCTTTGTTAAAAGGAACCAAGGGCGCCGGGCCGAGGTACATATTCCAGTCCATGCCATCAGGCGGATCGGCGTTGGGACTATTGCCTCCGGCGGAGCCGTTGGGAAGAAAAACGCGGACGGTATGAACCTTGCCGATTCGTCCGCTTTGAACCAATTCGCAGGCAAAGCGGAACTCTTCGCTGGAACGCTGCTGGCTGCCCACTTGGAATACGCAGCCATACCTTTGCGCCGCTTTGACTAACTGCTTGCCTTCGTGAATCGTTAACGTCAGAGGTTTTTGGCAATAGATATCCTTCCCCGCCTCGCAAGCGGAAATCGCGATACGCGTATGCCAATGATCCGGCGTGGCGATAATGACGGCGTCGATGTCGCCGCGGTCGAGCAGTTCGCGGAAATCGTTGTATGCGGAGCAATTTTCGTTTTCGTATTTGTAATCGACTCTCTCCTTGGCGCCCATGCGATGCGGTTCGTAAACGTCGCAGGTTGCCAGCACCTGCGAATCGGCGAATCCCAAAACGACGCTCATGTTCGCCGTTCCCATGCCCCCGCAGCCAATGAGGCCGACGGAGATGCGGTCGTTGGCGGAAACTCGTCCCTTGGCGTGAAGGTTGCGCGCGAAAAAAGGCATGGCCAGCGCCGACGAACCGGCCCGCCCCAAAAACGCTCGTCTCGTCATCGAATGCGACATTGCGATCCTCCCAAAGGTTGATGTTAAAATCAAATAACTCCGCCCTTTTCGGCGAAAAACGGCGCCCTTGGCTCGAGCACGCCGATCAGCCAACCAAAGCCGGATTGATTTCGCGATTATTCTTGGTAGATTACCATAGGTTGCCAAGGCGCGATAGATTATGGAAAAGGAGAAAATGATGAAATTGTTGGAAATGCGCTACCGCCCGTTGGGCCGTTGCGGAACGAAAGTAAGCCAATTCGGTCTCGGAGGATGGACGACGTTCGGCGACAGCGTGAAGGACGCATCGTCCATCCGCTCCATTCTCTACGCCGCTTACGACGCGGGCGTTAATTTTTTCGACATGGCCGACGTATACGGCGCGGGAGAAACGGAACGAGCGATGGGGGAGATTCTGCGCGATTTTCCCCGCCGCGAACTCGTCCTATCCAGCAAAGTCTTTTTTCCCATGAGCGACGCCATCAACGATCGCGGACTCTCCCGCAAGCATATTATGGAGTCCATCGACGGCAGCCTGCGGCGCATCGGCGCCGATTATCTCGATATTTACTTTTGCCATCGCTTTGATGAGGAAACTCCGTTGGAGGAGACGGTCCGCGCTATGGACGACCTCGTACATCAAGGCAAGATCGTTTATTGGGGAACCAGCGAATGGAGCGGCGCCCAACTGTCCGAAGCGCAACTGCTTTGTGAACGCCGAAACTATTACCCGCCCCAAGTGGAGCAGCCGCGCTACAGCCTGCTGGCGCGCGACCGCTTCGAAAACGACGTTCGGCCCGCCGCTATGAAGCATGGCATGGGATTAACGACATTCAGCCCATTGGCTTTTGGAACTCTTACGGGGAAATACGACAAAGGTTTGCCGGAAGGCTCGCGGCTGGATCAGATCGAATGGCTGCGCGGGCGCACCAATTCCAACATCAATATCGAACGGGTGCGCAAAATGAAATACCTCGCCGATTCTCTGGGCTGCGAGCGCTCACAACTCGCTCTCGCCTGGGTTGCCTCTCAACCGGGCGTCTCCAGCGTCATCACCGGCGCGACGAAATTGGAGCAATTGCAGGAAAACCTCGGCGCGTTGTCCGTTGAAATCACGGAAGAAATCAACATGGAACTCGATATGATTTTCCCGGATTAATTGGACAAGCCCATTTACGAACCGATCTTATCCATAAACAATATCACCGGCGGATCCATGCCAGGCTACAAGACGCACATAACCGGAGCGCTTCTTTTTTGCGGTTTGCTCTCCCTTTTTCCGTTTTGGCTTCCGTTGCCGATAACCGGAAAAATCGCTTGCGCCGCTCTCGCCGTCTTTTTCGGCCTTTGGCCGGATGTTGACGCCAAAAGCAAGGGACAGGCGATTTACCTTACCGTCTTCCTGATCGTGGATGCGGCGTTGATTTACTTAAAAGAATACGAAAAGGCGGCTTATCTCGGCCTGTTAATCGTTCTGCCCATCCTCGCCCGCCATCGCGGTTGGACTCATAGTTTGTTAGGCATGATTATAGTTCCCGGTGGAATATTTCTCATCGTTCTTCATTACTCCGGCGGGCGCCCGATGGATTTTTTCCCGTATTTCTTCGCCGCCGTATTGGGATATGCCAGCCATTTGATCCTGGATCGCTTCTTCTGATCGCCGGTCTCTACCTTCCGCCGTCCAATTCCAAATCGCGCAGCATTTGCCAATCTTGTTTGGGATCGCGTCCGGCGGTTGTAAGGTAATTTCCAATCATCATGCTGTCCGCGCCCGCGAAGAAGATCATGCTCTGCAAATCGCGCAGATTTTTGTCGCGCCCGCCGCAGATTTTGATCTCCTGTTTCGGCAGCATGAAACGGTAAAGCGCGATCGTTATTAGGCAAGTTAAGGGCGGCAGGGGCGCCGCATTCGCCAATGGCGTTCCGGGAATGGGGTGAAGAAAATTCATCGGAACCGTATCTACGTTCAACTCGCGCAGCGTCAGCGCCAGGTCGACGCGATCTTCCAAGGTTTCCCCCAACCCGAAGATGCCGCCGGAGCATAGTTTGATCCCCGCCTCCCGCATGGCTCGCAGCGTCTCCAGCCGTTCCTGGTAGGTATGCGTCGTACAGATCGACGGGAAAAACCTTTCCGACGTTTCCAGGTTATGATTGATTTCGGTTACGCCGCATTCGCGCAGATATTGGAGTTGCTCGCGGGAGAGAATGCCGAACGATCCATGCGCCTCCATTCCCGTCTCGCCGAGTATGCGTCGAATCATTTCGCCCAGCGTTTCCAATTCTTTTCGATGGCGGACGCCTCTGCCGCTGATTACGGGCGCGAACGATTCGGCCCCGTCCGCCTTGGCCTCGCGCGCTCGTTCCACGACCTCGTCCGGCGTCATGATTCCATAGACGGGAGCGCCCGTCGAGAAAAGCGCCGATTGCGCGCAAAAAGCGCAGTCTTCCGGACATGCGCCCGACTTGGCGTTAACGATGGAGCAGAGGCTGACCTTCTCTCCGCGAAAAAGTCGCCGGATTTTCTGGGCGTGATGAAAGAGGAGCAAGGCGTCGTTTCGATCCAAGGAACCGATCTGAAGCGCCTCCTCCTTCGTAATGAAACCGCCGTCAAGAATCCTGGCCGTTATTTCATGCAAAAATTCGTAAAGCGGACGATCGTCCGCCATGAGCGGCGTTTCCGTCATTATTTCATCGATTTTCGTCATTCGAATCTCTCCCTATTGTTCGTTACGAATTTTTTTCTCGAAGACGATTTCGTAAAGATATTCGTCTTCTATTGGAAATCTTCTTGACCGGCAATCTATTTTGTTGTTTTGCGGATATGGTATTCTAAACCATACAAACGCCGTTAAAGGAAATATCCAAAAGGAATAATGACAATGTTCGATTATAAAAGCGCTATATTTTCGAAAATCAATGGTGCAGGATTTATTCTTTTATGGCTATTCGTTTTCTCTTGGCTGCCGCTTTTCTGCCATTCCAGCGAGGGACGTTTTTTGAAATTATTCTGGTTTGAAAGTGGAATCGAACATGGCAATCCCTCGTACAATTCCCGCTTTCGCGTCAATGCTCCCGAATCCGTACTCCATCCCGCCTTCAAAGACCGCGGCGAAGTCCGGGGCAACGGCATGATGCTCATTCTCATGGAAGAAGATTTAAGCCAATTGGCAGGCGCGGAACTCTATCTCGAAGTCTGGGGCGGCCATCCCGGTACGGCGAACAAGCGCGTCTCCATCAATGGCCGCAGCGTTTACGGCCTAGCCGATGCCGGGACGGAAGACCGCCATTGCTCCTATAGTTATCCGCTAATCCCGCTCAAAATCACCGATCTATGCAACGGCTATAACGCCTTCCAATTCGCTTGCGATGCGGGTTCTTCCTTTTGGGGGCATTTTATCGTCGATAATGCCTGCCTGCGCGCGGAATTGAAACCGCAACATCCTTTCCTGGCGAAAGAAGGACTTGTTGATTTTCAGGCCGCCGTCCATATTCTCCCATCTATTTCAAACGAGGAAATGATTCCTATCCAACTATCTTTCCCCCAAAGCTTTTTATCGCAGATCGAACGCGTCGATTTCGAGGGGTATTATATCGGTTACGACGAGAACGGGGATGGAAAAACCAAAGATTGGCATGGATTCACAAAGGATAAACGGCCCGCCGCCATCATCGGATCGGCTCATTCGGCTCCTTTTGCGGCGAAATGGAACGCGTCCATGCTGCCAACGCAGAAAGGCATGGCTGTCCGCGCCATCGTTCATTTTAAGAATCATCGCGATCTCGTTTATATTACGCCGCCGCTTGACGGCATAACATCCCCTATTCGAACCGGATGCGATGTCGATATCTATTACTCACACGATTTGCCGAAGCCTTTTTGGTCGCGGGCCAACAAATCGGCGTCTTGCTCCATCGATGTGGACGCCGATAGGAGCCGCGTTGAACGAGCGGAATTGCATGTCGCCATCTGGGATGGAGGCCGGGGCGAAACGAAAAATCCATTTACGCTCAACGGGCATCCTCTTGAGGCCGTGGGAGAAGGCAAGCATGACGTCATTTATCGCGTACTCCCTATCGATCCCGCCATTGTAAAAAACGGTCCCAATCGCATCGAACTCCTTTCCAGCACGGAACATCACGGCATCGAAGTTTTACTGCCAGGACCCGCCCTTATCGTCCGGCATCGTAAACCATAATCGAAAAAAGAAGAAAGAAATCGTACTTATGCGTTAAGTTGCCCGCCGAATCAATATATAATTATAGAACGATGTTTGCTTCATACAATCCATTGTGATGTCCAAAATTAATTACTCCTTTTTTCAAAGTTCTATAAAATTAATGGAGAGGCCATAAATATATTTTTTTCCCCGGAGGGAAAAATTGGTTATTTCTATCCGTCGATTTTTTGCCGATTTTTTAATGGTTTATTTGCCGTGGATGCTGAGTTCGGCCCCCGTCTCCGCCGCTTCGGTGGAATTAACGCCGCTCGATAAGGAAAGTCATTTTTCGGAAACATGGGAATACGTTTCCTTTCTTAAAGACGCCGGTTTGACTTATCGATCCATATATTTTATCGATTTCGATCGCCATGGCGTTGTTTGGATCGCCGCTTCGGACGGTCTATATAGCTATGACGGCTATGGCTGGAAACGCTATACGAAACAAAACGGACTGCCCAGCAATTTCATTCGTTGCGTACGCATCGTCCGCGACGGGACGTTGTGGGTAGGAACCGATCAAGGCGCGGGGACGTTCGACGGGAAAAGATACGATGCGCATGGTTCGGAAACGGGTTTAGCGGGTCCCAGCGTTCGCCGAATCGTCGAAGACCCCGATGGAAGCCTCTGGTTTTGCTGCGATCGCTGGCCGGAATACAATGTTCAGGGCGGATTGAGCCGATACGCCGACGGCCGATGGACCGTCTATCGGAGGGAGAATGGATTCCCCAGCGATTATGTGATCGATTATTTTCGCGATTCGCAAAACCGGCAATTCGTTATGACGGGCAATCGTGGACTAGTTCAACAAGAGAGCGATCGATGGTTTTACCCTTTATCCAGTTTTGGTTTGCATAAAGACGAAAATCTGTGGTGCGCTGCGGAATCGCCCGTGGACGGCGTTATGATCGCCTCCTTCGAAGGCGCTTATGTTTGGAAAAACGGTCAATGGCGTTTCTTTTCCAATCCATCGAATCTTACGCCCCTTCCTAATCAAAGGGTTCATCAATTATGTACTTCGCGGGACGGCCGCATCTTATCGTTCAATAAAGCATCCGGCGAACAATTCATGTATCTCTTGGAGTGGAGGGAAGACCATTTCGAACCAATTACCTCCATGCCGTATCCGGGCGATCAATGGGTGGAAACAGTGGCGGAAGCGCCGGACGGCTCGATATGGTGCGGGGGAAAAAACCTTCTGCTTCGTTGGACGAAGAGACAGAAGGAATGGATGACTTTTAAAGAATTTCCGGAACCGCATTTCTACGACAATCGGGGAAGAACCTGGTTTGTAGGAAAAGATGCGATTATCCGTTCGGCCTCTGGCGGGTGGGAACCTTGGGAACAGACAAAGGGTCTTTTTTTTCAAGACGGCGCTGGCGGCGTTTGGCGATGGAGTGAATCCCAATTAACTCGCTGGCATAAAGAAGGCGAAACGCAATACGGCGCCCAAGGCATGACTTTGAAAACCATTGATGGCGTAATCCCGGACGCCGAGAATCGTATCTGGTTTTACGGTAAAAAAGAGGAGGGAAAACTAGGGATCGATCTTTTTGCGGAAGAAAAATGGATGGCTATCGACGTTGCGGGATTCGAAAATCGACGAATCATCGATATTTGTTCCGATCCCAAAGAAGGCGTCTGGCTTCTCCTTTCGACGGATCAAGCCTCATTGTTCCAACTTGTACGTCTTTCTCCATCCGGAAAAAATCCCAAATTTGTTGACATCGATTTTCCGATGATTATTCCGCCAAAGATATTTGTGGATCATACGGGTACTATCTGGTTATATGGTTCCAATATTCTCTACTTTCGCCAACCGGATCAAAACCAAGAGTGGACCAGAGAGAATAAGACCGTCGGCGGCGTGATCCTTGGCGTCTATGAAAACGTTCATGGCCTGTGGTTCGTATGCGATTGTGGTTCTTACGGCCTATCCGGAATCTCTCGTTTGAAGGATGGCGTATGGGATAACATATGGGATCAAATCGTTTTTACGGCGAAAAATCCGGATGGCTCTATTGTTTTCGTAGGATATGACACGATTTACGTCTCTTCCGTATTCGTTAAGGAATCCTATCGTATAACCTTGCCGCGGCATGGTTACATTTCGGGCGCCGTCCTCGAAAGTACCGGAGTGCTATGGATACGCATCGACAGCGATGTTTATCGTTTCAGTTCCGATCGCATTCCTCCTGAGACAATTCTTTCTCCCGATTCCGGGCCTTTTTATCATGGCGATAATATTGTTTGCGGCCTCACAGCTATCGAGTTCGGTCTTCCGCGCGGCATACACAGAAATTTCCGCTATTCCATGCGTCTCGACAGCGAACCTTGGCCGCTTTTTTCCCATTTGCCCGATATCTTTATCGATACGCGGACGATGGCTGTCGGCAAGCATTCGCTGGAAGTCCGGGCGCGGGACGAAGGATTGGATGTCGATCCCACCCCGGCGCGATGGGAATTCGCCATTCTGCCTAAACCGCTGCAAGAACGAGAGTGGTTTACGTTCGCCGTGTCGGGGATCATCGTTCTCATCGTTTCGCTGGCGGCAGCCGCTTCGATTCTGGCTCTGATCGCCGTTCGAACGAGAAATCAGGCGCAGCAGGAGAGAAAAGCGCTTCAGTGGATTTCACAAAAATTGGCGGGATCGTTGACCGCCAAGGAAATCGCCCGCCTGGCGGCGGAAGAATCGCAAAGAATATTCCATCACGACGCTTTCTTTTTGGATATTTTCAATCCATCGAAAACGCATCTCCTAGGCATCTATAACGAAGATACGCCGCCGGATGGCAAAAAACCCGTCGAAGTTCCTTCCACAACATTCGATATTCAATCCATAGAAAACAAATATTCTATTAATTTAAAAGTCCTATTAGGCGAAACTGTTCTCATCAACCGCCCATCAGAAGCAAAAACTAGTTCCTTTCTACCTTTTGGATACAAAGACCGTCTTTCCCGTTCGCTTATGTTTGTTCCTCTGGTTTGGGAAAATGAAACCATAGGCAGTCTTTCCGTTCAAAGCTATACGCCCGGCCGCTACAAGGAAAAAGATTTGAGCTTGCTGAAATCCTTCGCCGACAATTGCAGCGGCGCGCTGGCTCGCGTGCGCGCCGAAGAAGCTTTGAAGCAAAGCGAAGAACAGTTGCAGCAATCCCAAAAAATGGAAGCTGTCGGAAGGTTGGCGGGAGGCATCGCGCACGATTTTAACAATCTGTTGATGGCCATTATAGGCTATGGCGATCTGGCGTTGAAAAAACTCGATGCGAATGCTTCCCAGCGGAAATATATCGAAGAAATGATCAAAGCGGGAAACCGCGCCGCTGCCTTGACGCAACAGCTTCTCGCTTTCAGCCGCAAGCAGATCGTTCAACCCAAAGTTTTCAATCCGAATACTATCATCTACGATATGAACAAAATGCTTCAGCGGTTGATTGGGGAAGATATCGAAGTCGTCATGGATTTAGATCCTTCTCTCGGCTGCGTCAAAGCCGATCCCGGCCAGATCGAGCAAGTGATCGTCAATCTATTCGTCAACGCCCGCGACGCCATGCTCCAAGGAGGACGGCTTACGATCCTAACGAGGAATATCGATTTTCTGGATATCCGCGCGACGGAACGGCTCAGCCTCCCTCCTGGACCTTATGTTCTTCTGTTCATCGAAGATACGGGACATGGAATCGAGAAATCAATCCAAGAGAAAATTTTCGAACCGTTTTTCACGACAAAAGAAATAAACAAAGGCGCCGGATTGGGACTTTCGACTGTATATGGGATTGTTAAACAGAGCGGAGGCGCCATCGCCGTCGACAGCGAGCCGGGCAAAGGTTCCGCTTTTTCCATTTATTTGCCGCGCGTGGACTCCCTGCCCGACGCAATACAGAAAGATCCGCCCTCTCCCAAATCCAGCAGGGGCGCGGAAACGATTCTATTGGCGGAAGATCAGGAACTAGTAAGAGATTTGGCGGCTCGCGCCTTGCGGGAAAACGGATACGCCGTATTGGAAGCGGCGAACGGCGCCGAAGCCGTACAACTACATGAACAATTCAAAGACGTTATCCATCTGCTGCTGACGGACGTGATTATGCCGGGCATGAGCGGCAGAGAATTATCCAAACGAATAACCGCCCAGCGGCCGGAAATTCGCACGATCTATATTTCCGGTTATTCTGAAGATGTTATTAGTCATCACGGCGTATTGGAACCGGGGACGACGCTTTTGAAAAAACCTTTTGCCAATGACGTTATGCTTCAAGAAATCAGAAAAGTCTTGGATAAATCGGAATGACTTTTTTATCGCATCGCGAAAGACATTAAAAATGGCTTTGCGAATATAGGGGTGTTAAGCGCTTTCCTTCTTTTCCATTTCCTGCGTCTCCGTTTCCTTTTGTTCTTCCTCGTTGGATTCCGGGGTCGGTATTTTGTTTTCCGGCGGCGGAAAGTTTATGGACAATGTTTTACGGCATTTCGCGGCCAGCAATTCGTGTGTGAAAGGCTTAATAACATAATCGTTGGCGCCGGCTTTGAGGGCGTTAACGACTTGTTTTTTTTCGGCGTTGGTCGTGGCCATGATAATCGGCGTATTGATTCCCAGGGACCGCATCGCGATGACCGCATCCAGACCGGAGAGGGCGGGCATGTTCCAGTCCATCATAATCAAATCGTAATTTTGGGTTCTCGCGGCTTCAAGAGCTTTTTTTCCGTCCTCCGCCTCGTCGAAATGAGTAAAGCCCGGGATGGAGGAAAGCGCGGCAATCACGTATTTCCTCATAGCCCCCGAATCGTCGACTACTAGAACTTTCATCGTGTAATTTTTTACCCTTGGAGAATCGATTTATTCTTTGAAAAGGCTCAGAATAATTTTTAACGCGAATACGACAAACATTCAGGACTTTAATTCGAAAACCGAATTGCAGCCGTTATGAAGGACTAAAAGAGGAACAAAAAAAAACGATTCTGCCTCCAAACCACTTTATATAAACATATTATACAAATACGTTTATTTATAGCATATTATTTTTCAAATGGCAAGTCTACTTGACAAATGAAAATCAAGGCCGCTTTCTCATTTTCGAGAAGCGGCCTGTTTCGAATATTTGAAAACAAAGACGCAAGAATAGCTACGCGAACTGTACGCCTATCTTTGCGCCTGTCGCGCGAACGTATTCGGAGGCCTGCGCGTACTCTTCGGCAGTGGAGAGATGTTCGAGCATCAGGGGAACGCCGGACAATCGGCTCAGTTCGCGCAAGTATACCCCATAATCCAATCCCCCCAGGCCGGGACGGATTTCGTCGAGATGCGTAGTAAGTTTCTCCTGCAAGATAATATCCTTGCCGTGACAGCTGCGGATATAGGGGCCGAGTTTGGCAAAGCATTCGCGAATCAATGCGCCGTTGCCGAAATAGCGCTGTGGGCTGCATATGAGGTTGACGGGATCGAGATGGGCGGCGAAAGCTTGGCGGTCGATAGCCTTGATGAGATCGAGATAGGAATCGGGAGAATCGGGATAGGCCCAGGGCATGGTTTCCAATGTGTAGAAAGTGCGCTTGGGCTTGACGGCGTCGATGACGCTGCGCGTCGTCTCTACGATCATATCGAACGTCTCTTTCGTAAAATTATCCTTGTCAGGGCCGTCCCAAACCTTCCCCCGCGAACCGCAGATATTGACGCAGCATCGGGCGCCGATGCGTTCCGCCAGGGCTAATTGCTCGCGGCAGTATTCCAGCGCCTGGCGGCGCTTGGCCTCGTCGGGATCCATAGGATTGTTCCATACGCCCACTTCGGAGATGACGATTCCCGCTTTTTCGGCGGCGGCGGCGTAAGCGTTGACGACGTCATCGCTTTGCTTATTGTTTACGGGGCAATAAGCGGCGCTGTAGCCGAGGCGCTTAACAATAGCAACCCATTGCTCCGGCGATTCGTATTTCTCCATCACCGGTCCGCCGAGCCGGATGGGATAGGTTTTCTCTTCCGCGCGGGAAACTTGGTTTGCCGTTAAAAATGCGGCGGCCGCCATCGACTGCTTTGTAAAATCGCGCCGGGTTATTTTTCCGTTCTTATTCATTGGATTTCCCTTTCCGAAGGTATGCATTGCGAATCTTCCGTCAGTATACGGGATGAAGGGAGCTTGTTTCCAGGGTTGTTTCAAGGGCATGGAATCGGATTGATCGGAATCAATTCGTTTTTAGAAAGCGGGAAAGGGGATAAACCCATAAATTCCCCGGTTCGTTGCAAAGAACCAAATTCTCCTTATCGAAACAAAGCCCTTCGCATTGTTCATAGTCTATCTCGATGCGATGCGCCGGAGGATTCCATAAGTCTTTCTCCTCTTTCGCAGAAAAGAAGAAAATCTCCTCATAGGTCAAAACCGCCAACAGGTTATGCGGTTTGGAATAGGCCGCGTCCGTCACTTCTCCGCGAATTTCCATTCTCCCCACTTCCTGCGCTATATTCGTTTCTTTTTCCTTCAAGGATTCGAGGCGAAAGACGATCGGTTTTTCATCGTCTTTTTTCGTCTTCGTGATGAGATAAAATCGGCCCATCATGGAAAAAAAAGCTTCGCAGTTATGCGCTTTTTCGTCGGAATACGTGAAGGCAAAGGACGCGGCGCCGCTGATTTTCTTGGCGCCTGGAGCAGGTTCTTTTACTTTATATAAATGCCGGAGTTCTCGTTTTTTGTCATTATCGCCGAATCCTCCGATATAGAGAAATCCGTCGTCTCCGCGCAGCGCGGCCTCCCAATCGTCGTTCTCCCATTCCGTCAAAACCGTTTTTTGCTGGATCTCTCCCTTACGGTCGAATCGGAAAATCTCGGCGTCGTTCCCTCGGTCGTTATGCCCCCAATATTCACCCGGCTGAGCGGCGGGCGCGATTCCCGACAATTCTTCGAGCTTGTCTCCCTTAATTTTCGCCGCCGGTTCGTCGTCCAACTTTGGGATGGCGTTGAAAACGATGAGCGGCGAATCGCGATCCACAGTTGACCGAGAGTACCGATTGTCCGCCCCTTTGGCGGCGGGAAGGCTTGTAGGCTTCGTTTCTACAACCGCCGCCAGCTTCGAATCGTTGCGAATCGCCGGTATTTCCTTCGGACTGATGGCGGTCGTCGCATCGAAAATAATGGCGGACTTTGCATCGTCGCTCGCAGCGGGTTTCGTTTCCTGGCTGATGGGGCGCTTTGAGCCGCCGTTCAAGGCGCGAGTTGGAACCTCCCCGGTTTTTATGGGGGTTGGATCCGACAAGCAGGAATATAACGACAGCCATAACGCCGTCGATGCCATAAAGGCGAGCGGCTTTTTCATTTTAAAATTTTACCTGGGGGGCTTCGCGCATGGCGGCGTCTTCGATCTCGAAGAACTCGCGCTTATCGAAGCTGAACATCCCGGCGATGATGTTGGAGGGAAACACCTCAATGCGGTTGTTCAGATCGCGAACATTGGCGTTATAAAAACGGCGCGAACGTTGAATGCGGTCTTCCGTATTGCCCAATTCGCCTTGCAATTGTAGAAAATTCTGATTGGCCTTCAAATCGGGATAGCTCTCCGCCAGCGCGAAAAGTTGACGCATGGCGCCCATAAGGACATTTTCGTCCTGCGCCTGCGATTCCGGCGAACCGGCGTTGGCGGCGGCATTGTTGCGCGCCTGGATGACGCGCTCGAAGACCTCTTTTTCATGAGCCGCGTAGCCCTTGACCGTCTCGATCATGTTGGGGATCAGATCGTAGCGGCGGCGCAATTCCGTATCGATATCCGCCCATGATTCGTTGCAGGCGTTTTTCAGGCGCACAAGGCCATTGTACATCATCGCAATCCATAGGATGAAGATAAGGAAAAAGACGGCTAAACCAATAATGATCGGCGAAATCATCAATTCTCTCCCTTCATTAAAAACAGGTTATTAAATGTTTTCATCGTTGTGCGACGTATCATTTGCTAAAATGTTCGCTATTTCTTTCGATACAGGAGGTATATTTACGGTTGAGGTTTTCCAAATGATATTCAAATTGATGTCGAAATATCCATGAATCAGCCGGTTCCGTATTCGGATCATTTGTTGCCAGGGAACTTGCGGGTATTGATCTGTAATTTCATTGGAAATTTTCGAGGCGGTTTCTCCCATGATTTCAACTAATTTAATCACGGTAAACATAAAAAACCGGTCAGTGTTCAAATCTTCCCGGCTGCGATTTTTGGTTATATCCACCAATTCATCGGCGGCTTGTTGAATAGGCTGCAATCGAATCCAATCACTTTTCTTCATAAAGAACCTCTGCGGACGCTATCACTTCATCACGAAAATACTGGCTTAAATCTTCCGCAGTGCGCATTTCAACCTCACGCCCGAAATGCTCCATCAATTCAAATTCCATTCCCGCCAGATCGATCAAACCCGGTTCCTGATCCGGCAAAAATTCCACTAAGATGTCAATATCGCTCTCTGCGTGCATTTCTCCCCGCAAAGCAGAGCCAAAGAGTGATAGTTTTCGAATACGATTCTTCCGGCAAAAAACCTCTAATTCTTTCGGTGATATGTTTAAAACAGGATTAATATGGATCGTTTCGCTCATGAGAATTTCTCCATAACTTGCCGTATTCAATGGCCTTGATTATCCGAAATTATAACAGAAAACTCCAGCAAATTAGGTTCTCTTTCATTGTTAATCCCACAGAAATTAAAAATTCAAAATTTTTCTATTTTTGATTTTGAATTTTTGATTTTGAATTATGTTTTCATGCGTTGATTTTACAATGGATGTTAAAATTCGTAAAATCGCATCTGATTCTTCAAGGTAAGGCTCTATTTCATTTTCGATAACCAAATTTGAATCTCTTATTAATCTTAGCCAATAATTACACTCACTGGCTTCTTTTGAAGCAATCGACATCTTCGATAAGAAATCCGCTCGGCTTTGTCCTGCCAGCGCTTCTTCGACATTAGCGCCATTGCTGGTTCCAGATCGCAACAATTGTTTGGATAAAACAAATTCTCTTTTTTCAACCATCGATTGATACAAAGAAATGATTTTCAAGGCGAATTGATAACTTTTTTCTTTAATTAGGTTCTCTTTCATTGTTAATCCCACAAAAATTAAGAATTAAGAATTCAAAATTCAGAATTTTTTCAATTCGCGAATTAAATAATCCGGTAAAAGATCGAGCAAGCCATGAATGACGTCGATGGCGGCTTCGAAATCCGCCGGACAAAACGTTTTGTCCCGGTAAGCGATAATATCATATCCCTGAAAATCAAGTTGGAAACGGGGCGCGTTCATAAGAAATTCCATGGCGCGTTGGTGGATCACATCAAAGGCCCAACGCTTGTCGGGCGATTTGACGTAGAACTGGCGGCTGAATTCCGCCGATTCGAAATCGATATCGTCGAATCCCAGAAATTCGGTAATCTTGTCGAAGAATCCTTCTGGACGGATGAAGAGCGGTTTCATAGGCCATTCTGTTTTCACGGCGGCGGCGGAAAAATAATGATGATGCGTTTCCCGGTTTCCCTTGGAGTCGGTGGAATAGGTCTCGTAATGATAATCGAAGGCGCATAGGCCTCGCTGCTTCCATTCGCCCTCCATAATGTTGTAAGCGTAACGATGGGAACCTTCTTGGAGGCAGGAAAACGAGTTATAGCGATTATCCATCGCATGATCGTTATCGGGATGGAAACGCAGACCATTCGATTGCGCCCACTCCATCAACTCTTTCTTCCGTTTTTGCGCCTGGATGAATCCCATAATGGCGAGAAAGACGATGGCGAACAAAACCAAGAGTACGATAAAATATTCAGGCATAAGTTTATAACCGCCGATAAAGGGAATGATGGAAAAAAAAGTCATTATTCCAAACGCATCAAGAGAAAAATTATTGCATAGAACTCAATGGGATGGGAAGTTGGCTGCGAAAATGGATGAGTAGAACGCAGCCGGAAGGGGATGTATCCGAATAGAACCATACGATCGTAAAGCGATTGCGAAATTTCTTCGCCGGAGATTCGGAAGGATTGGCGAATCTTCTTTGTTCTTCTTTTTTACGGGCTATAATTAGGATGGATATCGAAAGAGATTCGTATTAATATTACGATTAAATATTTCTGGAATTCGATGGATTTGAATTGATTATACGTATATAATGATGGGAATTATATATTGATTTTATATTCGAAAAACTGAACTTTTATGGGGAATTTATTTAAATTGCGTTTGATAAAATATCTTGAATAAAGATTTTTACATGCTAAAATGATGGCAAATATTTCGAATAAAGGTGAATTTCCGCATCGATTGAGGTAATCATCTATGATTGACGAACATAATGATAATCGAAATTCCGGCAATGGCGATGAACTGTTCGATGAAGAAGCCTTGCGCGAAGCGGAGAAGTATTTTAAGGAAGCGGCGGAGGAGTTGGAAAAAGAGTTAGGCGACGATTATTCCTCTCCGGCGGATCTGATCGCGGAAAAAATCGAATCAGGCTCGTCGGCTCAAGAAGCGGTAAGAGACGTTGTCTTCGATACATTAGGAGATGTATTTCTTGACGAAGATTTAGACCGCGACGAAATTGACGCTCTGGTGGAAGACGGTTGCGAAACCGTTAAAGAGAAAAAAAAGGAATTGTATCGCATACTGGAAGAGTTGGATTCCGAATCGCCGACCAAGAGCATAAAGGACGTCGCGGCGGTTTTTTCCAGCCTTTTGGAAATTCAAAGTCAATTATGCCTGCAGAAAACGGAAGGCGTAATAACGGTTCGGTCTCGCCTTTTCAATTTTTTTAATCCCAAAACCTGTTCCACCGGCACGCAGCAACTGTTGCGCCAGGAGATCGCGCTGATCTTCACGCCGGAAGAAGTACGCGCCATCCGAGTTAAATTGTCCAAGTTGGAAGAGAACGATCCTATGCAGGCTTTTTTCACGATGATCGTGGATCAAGCCTACGATATCGTGCAGCATAACGAAATGACTGGTCATTTGCTTCTGGAAATGGCCAATTATTTCATAAGGAAATTGGAAATCGGCGGATATAACCGCACTCCTAAGGTTTTGGAATTTCGGGAAAGGCAGGATCGATCGAAAATCTCGCTGGAGAAGGCGATCGACGAATTGAGGGATTTGGAAGTCGTAATTAATCGGCATCTGCGCGATAGGCCGATTTTGTTGGAATTGCCCAAATTGATCCGAGCCTTAATCCAGATCAAGTTGGGTTTGCTCAATCCGAAACTTGCGCCGAAAATCGTGGATCAGATCCGAGGCAAGATTGGCGATTACTCGCGGGCGCGCAGCATCGTCGCTTTCGATTTTAATCGCCTTCCTTCTTTTCAGCACGGCCTGCATCTTCGCCAGAGCATCGTCTTGAATCTGCAAAAAGACGTCGTGAAATACAGTAAAGAGGTTTTCAATCAGGAATTCGCCGCCATTCGGGACGATTTCGAGCGATTCCTGCAACAGATCGAAGACGTGGCGCAAACCCTCGATCCCCAATCCCCGCAATTCATCGAGTTGATGAAGCGCAAAGCGCAAATTCAGAAGAAGCTGGAAAATCACCGCAGAAAATTGCGCGTTCTCGATAACCAACAATCGCTCATCGATATCCAGCATTCGTTAGTGTCGGAAGCGATCCAGCGCTACAACAAGAACGAAGCGCTGCAAAAAAAGGTGGAGGAGCAATTGCAATCGCAAATCTTCATCGATCCGGAAAAAGTCCGCCAAGTAGATATGTCGGAGAAAAAGAGATCCAGCCGCATGGTCATGGCTCCCCGAAGAAACCGCGACGAGTCCTAACGCTTTCCACCCTTCCGGAAAGGGCGGTGAATGGCCTTTCCGAATTCGTATTCCCAACCGGCGTCAAGCGCCTACGAGAAGACGTTCGGCCAACTGAGGGGGAAGTTTGGCTTCCAGGATGCTTTTCGATTCCAAGTGATAGTCGTATTCCAACCGTTGATAGGAGACGGTCATTTCATCCGTATCGAAAATGACGTAGCTCATGCGGGGATCGCCGTCTCGCGGTTGTCCGAGACTGCCGGGATTGATGAGGTATCGCTTTCCGGTTTGCAGCGCGAATTTCTTTATCCCCCGAATCTGGCGGATGACGATTCGTCCCTCCTCGCCGGGAGCCTTCTTGGGATCTTCGGCGAAAACCATAGGAATATGAGTATGGCCATAGAAGCCGATGATGGTTTTCATGGCGGCGAGGGATCTTTGGGCGTCTTGGGCGGTGATGATGTAAGGGAAATCGCCGGGGGACGAAAAATCGGCGTGAGTGACGGAGAACAATTTTTGATAAATGGCCCCCAGCGGCAATTCGCCAAGCCATTGGCGGTTGGCGGGCGTCACTTCTTTCGCGTGCCATTCGATCGCCGAACGCGCCAAGAGGTTGAACTTTCTACGTTCGAACGCTTTCAACAGCGCGGAATCGTGATTCCCCATAAGGACGGGGATGTTATGCTCGCGCAGCAGTTGGATGCACTCGTTGGGATGGGAAGCATAGCCTACGACGTCGCCCAGGCATATCCACTTTAAGCCCAGACCGCTGGTATGAGCTATATACTTCTTTAAGGCTTCCCAATTGCTGTGAATGTCGCTGAAGATAGCGTATTTCATGGTCGTAATTTCGGATCGCTCAACTTGAGTCTAGCCGCCTGGATTTTTCTTTTCAACGCTTCCGCATCAAGACCCGCCTCTTCCGCTTTCAGCAGATGATCCCAGGCCTCGTCGAACATCCGCTGGCGAAAGTAGAGTTCGGACATATCGCGTTCGAACGCGCCGTCGCCTTTTCTCATTCTGGCGGCGCGCGACCACGCTTCCAAGTTTTTCGAAGGATTATCGAGAGTTTTATAAACGAGTCCGATTCGATACAACAAATCGAAGGAGTGGAATTCGGATTCCAACGCTTTATCGGCGAAAAGCTGCGCTTGCCGCCGATCGCGGACGGCCAAATAGGATTCGGCTAAAAGCAGGAGCGTTTCCGAATCGTTAGGAGTCTCTTTCAGGGCGGCTTTCAAATATTCCCTTTCTTTCAAGGGATTGCGCATCATGCGATAGTAAGTCGCCAATTTTTTATGGAGTTCCAAACAGTCGCCGCATCGGCCGGCGCCTTGGAGGAGCACTTTCTCCGCTTCCCAGAAAGCGTCTTTTTCGATTAACCATTCGGCGAATTTCAAATAAAGCGAAGGATGGTCTGGAGCCAAGCGGATGGCGGAACGAAAACAGGTTTCCGCCTCTTTCCTTAGCTTGACCGTCGTATAAGCCGTACCCATGATTTCAAGAAGTTCGGCGTTCTCCGGCAGCAGGGAGCGAGCCATCTCGAAATAGCCAATGGCTTTTCTTAATTCGTTCATCTGCAAATGGATATTTCCTAATTCGAATAACACGTCTCCCCGGTTGGGACTCAATTCTCGCGCATGAGTCAGTTCCTCCAGGGAATGGTCCAATTCGCCGATGAGATAGAAGGACCTGGCTCTTTCCAAATATTCGTCGGGGGAAAGAGGGGCTCCGACGGGATAACTGATCGGTTCCACGCCGAATTCGTTGATGTAAATTCGCATAAGATCCCGGCGAAGATCGGCGAAACTGAAATAGCGGTTATTCGCCGGTTTCTCCAGGCAAGTCATAATCGCCTTGGAGAAAGACGGAGAGACGCGGGAATTGATCTGGCTAGGAGGCGTTGGAGTTTCGAAGATATGGGCGCGGATGCACTCTTCCACGGTGGCTTTGGGCAAGGGAAGGCGCGCCGTGGCGAGATGATAGAGAACGCAGCCGACGGAGTAGATGTCGGAACGCGTATCCAGAGCTTTGCATAGGCATTGCTCCGGCGAGGCGAAGGCGGGAGTTCCCTGCATTTTCGAAAGCAGGGCGGCGGGATCGATTTTTTCTTTGCCGGCGAAGAAGGAGCGCGGGGATTCTTCTTCGATTTGTTCAAGACGTTGAGTCATGCCGAAATCGGTGATTTTGGGGAGGAGGTTTTCGCCGATCAAAATATTCTCCGATTTCAGATCGCGATGGACGAGGTAGGGAAATTTGCTGATGGCGTGAATCATGCCGTCGCAGATATGAACGCCGATTTGAATCATGGATTGAAGAGTGAGCGGGCGGGAAAAGATCAAGTCTTTCAGCGTCGCGCCCCGGAAATGGCCGGGAAGAATCCGTTCGATGGCGAGGTGAAGTTTGCCTTCGATCGATTTTAAATAATAAGCCCGCACGATATTCGGATGGCTGTCCAATCGTATCCACATCGACGATTCGTCAATGAACTTCTTGCGGTTTTTCTCCGAATTCAGATATTTGTCTTTGAATGTTTTAAAGGCGATGGGGCATCCGGTCTCGATATCCGTGCAGAGGTAGACGATTCCCATCATGCCGCTTTTTCGATCGTCGATGCGATAGCGGTTTTCGATAAGATCGCCTGTTATGAAGGGATCGGAGCTGCGTTGGTCTTCCACTGGAATTCTCTAATTTTCTCTTTTTCCGCCGCTTTTATCCCGGCATTACGATCATACTCTACATCGGATTTTTTTGTTATAGCATAACGCGTTTTAATTCATTTCTTCGAAACGGACTGGAACGCTTGACGAGTGCTCAGGTTTTCTCTTAGTCTTATAAACCGGAGCGCGCCGAATCCTGACGAACGGCTGGCGCGCCGGAGAAGGATATGCCTCGCTGGAGCATCCGTGGAAGCAAACGATAACCGATAACCCAAAAAAAACGAATAACCGGAGGAGCCGATTATGACCGAATTTTTCCCCGAAATCAAAAAAATAAAGTTCGAGGGACCCGATTCCAAGAATCCGTTGGCTTTTAAGCATTACAATCCCAAACAGAAGATTTTGGGAAAGACGATGGAGAACCACCTGCGCTTCGCCGTTTGCTATTGGCATACCTTCAAAGGTCTGGGCAGGGATGTTTTCGGACCGGAAACGATTATTCGAAACTACAACAAGTCGGACGATCCGATGAAAGTAGCCGAGATGACGCTGCAAGCGGCGTTCGAATTTTTTTCGAAACTGGGAGTGAATTATTGGTGTTTCCACGACCGCGACATCGCGCCGGAAGCGGACAATTTGGCGGAGACGAACAAGCGGTTGGACGCCATTGTCGCGGTGGCCAAGAAACTTCAGAAAGATGCGGGCGTCAAATTATTATGGGGCACGACCAACGCTTTTTCCCACCGGCGCTTCATGGCTGGAGCTTCCACTAACCCTTCGCCGGAAGTGTTCGCTTACGCCGCGTCGCAAGTGAAAAAGGCGATGGAGATCACGCAGGAACTGGGCGGCGAAGGCTATGTTTTCTGGGGCGGCCGCGAGGGCTACGACACGCTGCTCAACACCGACTTGAAGCGCGAACTCGATCACTTGGGACTTTTTCTCAACAAGGCTGTCGAATACAAGAAAAAAATCGGCTTCCAGGGGCAATTCTACATCGAACCCAAGCCCAAAGAGCCGACTAAGCATCAATACGATTTCGACGCGGGAAACTGCTACGCCTTTCTGCAGAAATACGGACTCGAAAAGGATTTCAAACTCAACATCGAAGCGAACCACGCCACGCTGGCGGCCCATACTTTCCAACACGAATTGGAATTCTGCGTCGCCAACGGCATCCTTGGCTCGGTCGACGCCAACCGGGGCGATTTGCTCTTGGGATGGGATACCGACCAGTTCCCCACCGATATTTACGAGACGGCGATGGCGATGTACATCATTCTGCGCGGCGGCGGATTTACGACGGGCGGATTGAATTTCGACGCTAAGGTGCGGCGTCAATCCATCGATCCCATCGATTTGTTCTACGCGCACATTGGAGCGATGGACGCTTTTGCCCGCGGCCTGAAAATCGCCGCCAATATGATTAAGGAAAAGAAATTCGAAAAATTCGTCAAAGCTCGCTATGCCGGTTGGGATAAGGGATTCGGCGCCAAGATCGAGAGCGGCGAAGTTGGTTTCGAAGAATTGGAAGCCTATATCTTAAAGAACGGGGAACCGGAAATTCAAAGCGGACGACAGGAAATGCTGGAAAATCTGTTGAACGAATATATCTGTTAATAGCGGGAAACATACGATTGCTTTAGGTTTCGCGGGGCGGCGGTCATGCCGCCCCTTTTCGTTGCGCGCGGCGATTGCTAAGCGGAGGCTTCTTCCAGCAAGCGATGGAAGAATTGGTCGAAGATTTCCCGGACGCGGTGAGTGTGCAGCGAAATCATGCCGAGAAAGATATCCGGCGTAGGTTTATGGGCGTCAAGCCGCAAGGCGTAGCGCCGCGTAAGTTTTTCCAATTCGTGGCGCTCTTGGGGAAGGGAATCCAAAGAGACGTTGTTGACGATGCGCAGACGGTTCTCCACTTCGCGCAGGAAAAGATAGGAAGCGATGAGATGGGCGGCGTCCGAACGGCTGAGCCGTCCCGCTTCCTGCGCTTGCCGCAGCGCTTCCAAAGTGGATGTCGTGCGAAGAGAAGGGTGGGAATGGCCGTAATGAAGAACAAGCGCTTGGGCGATGAATTCTACGTCGACCAGGCCGCCGGGGCCGGCTTTTAAGGTTTCTTTGCTTTTTTCCTTCTCGATTTTTTGCCGCATGGAAAGAATGGCTTCGATCTCTTCCTTGACGCAGGAGCGGGAGAAGAGAATCTCGTTTTTGATCCGATCCAAAAAGTCGGCGATTTGAGGATTGCCGCAGATAAAACGGGCGCGGGTCAAGGCCATTTTTTCCCAAAAGAGCGCTTGGGTGCGGTAATATTTGGCGAAGGCGTCCTGGCTGGAAGCCATGGGGCTGCTATTGCCGAAGGGGCGCAGCCGCATATCCGCATGATAGAGAAAACCCATGTAGGTTTTCGATTCGAGAAAACGGCCGTATTCCGCCGCCCAGCGCTGGAAGAATTCGGTGGAACTGATTTTCTCGGAGGAAACAGTTTCCGGATAAATAAAAACCAGATCGCAGTCGGAAGCGACGTTGAATTCGCGCCCGCCCAGTTTGCCGAATCCCACAACGGCGATTTCATGGGAGTGAGCGCGTACGAAATCGGGGAAGCGGCAGGCCAGCGTTTCGTTGACGGGCGTCAGCGAATGTTCCAGAACGAAATCGGCGATGTCGGCGAGTTCAACGCCCATGCGCTCCACGTCGGTGAAGCCGAGCAGGAAGCGAATGCCGCTGCGGAGCATGGCGGCGTTTTGCACGAAGAGAAGATGTTCCCGGCGATTCTTGGCGGGATAGGTCTTGGCGATAATGCGCAGATGATTGGCCAACGATTCCTTCGAGACGATTTCTTCGAAGACGCCGTCGCGGCCTATAGCCTCCATCAAGGAGGGATCGCGCAAAACCAGGCTGGTGAGAAACGAACTGCAACTGACGACGGAGACGAGAAGGTCCACGAGAGCGGGTTGATCGCAGAGGGTTTGATAGAGAGCGGAGCGGGCTTTGAAACTGGACGCCAGTTTTTCGAAGTTGGACAACGCCAGGTCCGTATCGGGACTGTTCTTCAAGCAAAGAAGCAGCCGGGGGAGCAGCGCCTTGAATAGACGCGTGGTTTTCGGCTGCAGATGAGCGTCGGGAGATTGGTTCAAGGCGTGAAGAAATGTATGGGCTTTTTTGGGATTTTCGAATTCGCAATCGCGAAGAATTTTTTCGGAACGTTCGTCGAATTTGCCCGATTCCAGAATGATTTCGGAAGGATCGCGCCATTCTTCGCGCTTGAATACCCCCTCGTAAATCCGGCGTACTCCCGCCCTGTATCGATCGTATTGTTTTTTTAAATCCTCGAACGTATTTATCCCCATGCTTTCCGCCAGACGGCGGCGACCCTCTTCGTCTTTGGGCAACTCGTAGATCTGGCGGTCGCCCACCATCTGCATGCGATGTTCGATGCGGCGCAGGAAGCGATAAGCGGCGTCGAGCGGGCCGAAGTCCTTGGAATGGAGAAGGTGGCTTTCGTGCATCCGCTTCAAGGAGAGCAGGGTTCCGGCCAGTTTGATTTCGGGATACTGGCCGCCGTAGAGCATTTGCACCGCTTGAACGAAGAACTCGATGTCCCGGATGCCGCCGTAACCGTTTTTAAAATCGTTCGCCTTCTCTTCGGGGCTGGCAAGTTGAGAGAGGTACTTGTTGCGCATTCGGTCGATGGAGAGGAGCACGTCCGCGATTTCGACTTCGTCTACGTATTTGCGGTACGTGAAAGGCGTGATGACGCTCATGAATTGACGGCCGATGTCCGCATCGCCCGCAATGGCTCGCGCTTTCAATAGCGCTTGCCGTTCCCAGTTTTGACCATAGTTATGGTAATAGGCTTCTACGGCCGCCAGGGAGACCGCCAAGGCGCCTCGGTCGCCTTCGGGACGCAGACGCGCATCGACGCGGTAGAGAAAGCCTTCCGGCGTCATCTTGCCGAGCATATCGCATATTCCCTGGGCTAATTGAGTAAAAAAAGTCCGATTGCTTACGGATGGCGCCGACGCGCTTTTGGTTTTCCCTTCGGATCGATAGACGAACATCAAGTCAATGTCGGAACTGAAATTCAATTCGCGTCCGCCGAGTTTTCCCATTCCAACGACGCAGAGCGAAGCGGGCGATCCTTCCTCTTCCGAATGCGGCTCCCCGTATTTTTTCGTCAACGAATCCCATACGATCGAGAAAACGGCTTGAACCACTGTTTCCGCCAAGTCGGATATCTCTTCCGTTATCTCTTGGATTTCGCCGCAGTCTCCCAAATCCCTCCAGGCGATGCGTATGATCTCCTGGCGATGGAATTTACGGATGGCGGCTTCTTTGTCATCCTCGTTTTCCATAAACGATTGGAGCTGTTGCTTCATCTCGTTGCGATCAATGCGTTTTATTGGAGCTTCTTGAAGGAGAGGGAGAATGTATTCCGGATGAACGCCGCCGATGGCGGCCAGGCGGGGCGAGAAGAAAACGAAATTCTGGATTTGTTCGATAACGACGGGCGTCAATGCCTCCCAGTTTAGTCCTGCGGTTTGCAGGGCGGCGGCGAGGTTTTCGTATTGAGGGGAAGATTCAGCTGTTGAATTCGCCATGACGAAAATCCTATTAATCGATTTGGACGGCGTTTTGGATTTTATCCGCAAATTGGCGCGCGGCGGCGGTTATGTCCTCGGCGCCCACGACGGCGGTAACGACGGCGATGCGTCTCGCTCCTCGCCGCAATACTTCGTCCACATTGCCGATCTTAATGCCGCCCATGACGGTGAAGGGATGATGAAGGACGGAATCGATTTGCGCGATAATGTCCGGTCCAACGGGATGGACGGCGCCTTTTTTAGTTTGCGTGGAGAAGATAGGGCCGATGTTGATATAGCTGGCGCCTTCTTCCACCGCCCGTTCGGCTTCTGCAAGGGAATGCGTAGAGGCGCCCAAAATGAAATCGGGACCGGCGATGCGGCGCGCTTCCGGGATGGGAAAATCCTCCTGTCCTAGATGAACGCCGTCGGCGCCTACGGCCAAGGCGATGTCAAGATGATCGTTGACGAGAAAAACAACGCCGCGCCCCCGCGTGATCTCCCGCAAACGATAGGCCCAAGACAAAAGTTCGCGCTTAGGCAATTCCTTGTCGCGCAGTTGAATGGCGCCCGCGCCGCCTGCGATAGCTTTTTCCGCTACTTCGGCGAAATCGCGGCCTTGAGAAAACTCGCGGCCCAGCACGACGTACAATCCAAAATCGAGTTTGCGCTCGTGAGACCAACATCGTAAACCCACCATCATGGGCGGCTCCAAATCGTAGCATCGATAACGCAGGCGTGAGAAAGATGCAACTGCGCCCGCATCGAGTCCGCGAAAGGATTCCTCCAATACGCGAAAGGATTCCTGGGCGCGGTGGATGTTGGAACGGGCCAGTTCGAGCAAATCCTGATGGCGGGCCGCTTGAAATTCACGGCCCACGTCGCCCGCGCTATCTCGGCATTCCAGGCCGCGATCCTGCAAGCCGGGAATGGATTTAATAACGGTCCACAATTCGCCGCGCAACGAGCGCCATTGTTCGGCGAGCATCCGATCGTCAAGCGCAAAGCGGGCGATGTCGCCAACGGTGCGCAAGGCTTCGGCGCAACGGTCGGCGTTGGCGTCGATCATGCGGTAGAGACCGGCGTCGGGACGTAGATTCATTGATCCTCGCTATAAGAAACGTAGGGTAGGCTCAAAGCGAAGCGTAGCCCGCCATTTATCAGGATCGTAGGATGGGTCGCGCTGTTTGACCCATCGTTTTTAACAAACCGATGGGTCGAAAGACGCGACCCATCCTACTTTTTTTTGCATCTTACGAGACGAGAGCAGTAGGGTGGGCTCAAAGCGAAGCGTAGCCCACCGCCATTCTCTAAAAATCTTTAACTGGGCTGCTGGCGGAGGCGTAGAGTCTTTTGGGAATGCGTCCAGCCAGATAAGCGGCTCGGCCCGCCAATGCGGCATATCTCATGGCGCGAGCCATGCGGATGGGATCCTTGGCCCCTGCAATCCCCGTGTTGAGCAGCACGGCTTCGCAGCCGAGCTCGAAGGCGCGGGTTACGTCCGACGCCGTACCAACGCCCGCATCGACGATGATGGGAACTTTGGCGCGTTCGAGGATGATGCGGATGTTGTTTTCGTTGAGGATGCCCTGTCCTGAGCCAATGGGCGCGCCCGCGGGCATGACAACGGTAGAGCCTTCCTCTTCCAAGCGCTTGGCCATGACGGGATCATCGGTGGTATAGGTCATGACGACGAAATCTTCTTTTACCAGAATTTGCAGCGCTTTCAGCGTTTCTACGGGATCGGGCAGCAGCGTTTCGGGATCGGCCAGGACTTCCAATTTAACTAAGTTGGAATTGTTGACTTCCCGCCCCAGCCGGGCGACGCGCACGGCCTCTTCCGCATTGTAGCAGCCCGCCGTATTGGGCAGGATGACGTATTTTTTGGGATCGATATGGTTGAGCAGATGATCGCTCGCGCCGAAATCCACGCGCCGCAGAGCGACCGTCACCATTTCTGTTCCCGATGCTTCCAACGCGCGTTCCGTTTCCTCGAAGGATTTATATTTGCCCGTTCCCACGATCAGACGGGAATGAAGAACGATCTCGCCGATTTTCAGAGGAGAATCGTCCGAGGCGTTTTCCGGTTTTATGGCATTCGTTTGAGACATAATTTGACCTCGATCTTGGAAGAAGAATGAATGGATCGTTTCTTATCCCATTAGGACGCAACGGCCTTCGGTCTCGCCGATTCAGGCGCCGCCGCCGACGAATTGCAGAATTTCGATTTCATCGCCTTTGGTTAGAGTATGAGAATCATAAGCTCCACGCTTGACGATGGCGCGATTCACCTCGACGGCGACGCGTTGGGGATGCAAATCGAGTCGGGAAAGAAGCTGAAGAATATTGGCGTTTTCTTCGATTTCTATGGATTTTCCATTAACTGTAATATTCATTTTCTTGATTGCTTTCGAATGCCAACGGCTATCGAAGGACTTTTTTTTAAATTATTGAGGAACGGCGCCGGAGAATAATCTATCTATCCGAAATCTATCGGCGGCGATATAGCTTGTCAAGACAATAGGATTTCATCCGTTTGTCATTGAAGATGGAATATCCATTAAGATAGCGATGCTCTTTCCTAGCATTCATGCTCCCGGCAATAATCGACAAGATCGCGCATGGGAACGATTTGAATTGTATTGGTTTTATGCTCTTTGGGTTGATATTCGCCCGAGGCGAATAGAACTAAATCGTCGTCTTGGAGCAAGCCTTTTTCGTATAGAAACATCCCGGCGGCGATCATACGGATGGAGCCTTTCAGATCGGGATACATCACCGGCCGGACGCCATAATACAAATGCAGCGCCTTGAAGGTCTTTTTCTCCGACGTGAGGGCGAGAATCTCCGGTTGTAACCGCAGGCGGGAGATTAACTGCGCCGTATGGCCGCGCCGGGTTACGGAAACGATTTTCTTCACCCCCGCCGTTTTGCAGAGACTTTTGATGGAGTCGCAAATCGCTCGTTCCGTTCCGGCGCCGATGGCGGGCGGTTCCTGGATATCGACGAATCGTTCGGCGTAGATGGCGATGCGCGACATCATTCGGATCGATTGTAGGGGATATTTCCCCATCGCCGTTTCTCCGGACAGCATCACGACGCCGGAGCCGTCCAGGATGGCGTTAGCGACGTCCGAGACTTCCGCCCGCGTGGGACGGGGATTTTCGATCATGGATTGCAGCATCTGCGTCGCCGTGATGACCAGCTTGCCCGTCTGATTGCATTTCCGGATGATGCGTTTTTGGATGATGGGGATCTCTTCTGGTTCCAATTCTACGCCCATATCGCCGCGGGCGATCATCACGCCGTCAGCGTATTCAATAATTTCGTCGACATTATCGACGCCTTCTTGATTTTCGATTTTGGCGATGATTTGCGCGCCGCTTCCCTCCAAATAACGGCGGCAGGCGATGATGTCTTCCTTATTGCGTGTGAAGGATAGAGCGGCGAAGCAGATATCGTTCTCTTTGATAAAATGGAGAGTTTGGACGTCTTTATCGGTCAGGGGCGGGAGGGGAAGCGATTTTTTGGGGAAATTCACCGCTCGTCCGCTGGTAATGAAGCCATCGTTCGTGAAACGGAATTGGATAAGCCGGTTCTCTTTCGCCGTTACGAAAGCTTCGAGGACGCCATCGTCGATTAATGCGCGATCGCCGACTTGCAGATGGTCGTAGATATCAGCATCAAGGCGGCATTCGTCGTTCTGGGAGAAACCGACGGTGATGATATCGCCAGCGTGTACCTGAAAATTATGCTGGGTCCGCAGGCGGATTTTCGGCCCTTGCGTATCCATAACGATGGGGATGCCCGCCACGCGGCGGACGTTATCCACAATTTGAGCGTATTCGCCGAAATCGCCATGGCTAGTGTTGATGCGTACAGCGTCCATTCCGCTTTCGACCATTTTAGTCAAGGTCTCAATAGAATTGGAGGATGGCCCGACAGTGCAAAGAATTTTCGTTTTTTTCATCGGCGACTATCCTAATACGGTTCCATGAACGTTGGATTCTCGTTTCCTTACGCCCAACGCATGAATTCGCATGCAAACGAGGGAATGATATCCGGGTGATTGGGGCGTATGCGGATAGCGTAACCGTGACGCCCGCTTTCCTTGCAGGGGATTTCGAAGCGGAAGTTGTAAATCCCGTCTTTGGATTCGCCGGTATAATGCGATTTGTATATCGTTCCGTTTTGAATTTCTCCCTTGGAATCCAATAAACCGCATAACAATTCCACAGCTACGTCGTCGGGAGACAAGGAAGCAAGGCGAGCGGAGACGGAGAGCGTAAGTTCGTCGTCTACTTCCAGATCGGAATCGACGGCGCCGACATGCGTGATGGCGACATCTTTCCAGGTCGAACTAATTTTTCCAACCCAAGACGCCATATCCTTTCCGCGAGCGAAATCGTTCGCTTTCATGGAAATCAAAGCGCGATGACCTGGAAGATAGAATTGCTCCGCGTATTCTTGCAACATGCGATGCGTATTGAAATGCCGTCCGAGAATTTTTATGGATTTTTTCATTTTGGCGATCCAATCTCTCGGCAATCCGGTGTTATCGCGCTTGAAGAATAGGGGGATGATTTCGTTTTCGAAGCAATGGAACAAGGAGTGGCATTCCACTTTGTCCTGTTGGGCGGGATCGCGAAATTCCTCCCGGTTGCCGATGGCCCAGCCGACTTCGGGATCGAAGCCTTCATCCCACCATCCATCGAGAATGCTGACGTTCAATCCGCCGTTGGGAGCTACTTTCATGCCGCTTGTACCGGAGGCTTCCAAAGGCCGTTGGGGAGTGTTGAGCCAAACATCGACGCCTTGAACCAGGTAGCGGGCGACGTTGATATCGTAATCTTCCAGAAAGACGATGCGGGAACGGAACGGTTCTTCCTGAATGGCATGAACGATGGATTTGATGATCTCCTTGGCGGGAGTATCTTGGGGATGCGCCTTGCCGGCGAAGATGAATTGAACAGGTTGGTCTTCGACCGTAAGCAGTCTTTTCAAGCGTTCCATATCGGAAAACAGAAGATGAGCGCGCTTATAGGTGGCGAACCGGCGGGCGAAGCCGATGGTTAAGGCGTGTGGACTAAGCGCTTCTTCCGCCGCCGCGATTTCGGCGCTATGCAGTCCGCGCCGAACCAATTGCTTCTTCAAGCGGTTACGGGCGAAGAAGACGAGACGTTCCCGCCGCCGCTGATGGGTGCGCCAAAGTTCGATGTCGGGGATGCGGTCGATGCGGTCCCAGACGCTGAATTCCCAAGGTCTCTGAACGAATCGGGGACCGAGATAGGATTCGAAGAGATCGTTCAAATCGTGGCTGATCCAGGTGCGGGTGTGGATGCCGTTGGTGATATGGGAGATAGGAATCTCGCCGTGGGGGACGTTGGGCCAAATGCAGCGCCACATTTTGCGGGATACTTCGCCGTGCAGCTTGCTGACGCCGTTGGAGAAAGCGGAACGGCGCAGCGCCAAGATCGTCATGACGTAGGGATCTTCGGTTTTGGCGTTGGGTTCTTGGCCAATGCGCAGGAAATCTTCCCAGGTTATTCCTAAACGTCCAATCCATTTCCCCAAATATTTCTTGAGAAGCTGAGGATCGAAGCGTTCGTTTCCGGCGGGAACGGGAGTGTGGGTCGTAAATACGGAGGATGACCAGACGATCTCGCGAGCTTCAGCGAGAGTGAGGCCGTTCGATTCCATATAATCCCGTATCCGCTCTAAAAGTTGAAACGCGGAATGCCCTTCGTTGATATGGAAAACGGTGGGCTTAAGTCCCAGGGCTTTCAAGGCGCGGTAGCCGCCGATTCCCAAAAGCAATTCCTGCCGGATGCGCATGTCGCGGTCGCCGCCGTAAAGTTGAGTGGTGATTTCGCGTCCCCAGGCGTCGTTGGCGGCGAAGTTCGTGTCGAGAAGATAAAGATTCACGTTGCCTACTTCAACCCGCCAGATTTGCGCGAAGACGTTTTTTTCTCCCATTTCGACGGCGATGACGAGTGGCTCTTTTTTTTCGTTTGTCACCAAGGTCACGGGCATTTTGTACCAATCGTTTTCGGGATATTCTTCCAGCTGCCAGCCGTCCGCATTGAGCCGCTGCCGGAAATAACCTTGCCGGTAGAGAAGGCCGACGGCCGCCAGAGGAATGCCCAAGTCGCTGGCCGATTTCAAATGATCGCCGGAGAGGATGCCCAAGCCGCCGGAATAGACGGGCAAGCCTTCGTCCAGACCGTATTCGCAGGAAAAATAGGCCACCATCAAATCCTTGCTTTCCGGATGGTGTCGTTCGAACCATTTGGAACTGGCCAAGTAATTTTTCAGGTTCATGTGCACCCGTTCCACATTGGCCACGAATCCGTCGTCCTGGGCCAGTTCCTTGAAACGGGCCTGAGGTACGCGGCCCAGCATGGCGACGGGATTCTGGTAGACTTCCTCCCAAATATCCGCATCAATCATGATGAAGAGGCGCACAGCGTCCCAGTTCCATGAGAACCAGAGGTTCATGGCGATTTCTTTTAGCGACTTTAGTTCATCGGGAAGTACAGGGGCTACATAAAAGGGTTCGATTTTCATGGTTGGCTCGCAATCTTTTTAATTTCGAAATGGGATCCATGGCGGTTCGAAATGGCGCGTTGACTCAGTATAGAATAGGTTTTCCTGGAAATGAATAAGCGGGGAGCATTTTTTTTCTTAGGAAATTGAGCCGTTTAAAACTCCTTTCAACTTTTTGCAGCGATTTATCCGAGCTGCAGAGATCGTAACTCAATCAATACAAGATATTGAATATTGAGATTTTATATTTGTCCGGCTCAATGGAGACTTTAAGTTCTTTTCTTTTTTCCTCTCAATTCTAATCTATAATGGAGAGATCGCTTTTCATTTCTTTGGAAAATTGCTTAAGCCATAATTTAGTTTACCGATATTACAAAGTGAACGGGTTTATCATCGGGCCTTAGCATTATTTGATCCTTATAGCGGCGAGTAATTGGAAAACCTAGGGAGTACTAGAGATAGTATATAGGATGATTATCTCTTTGTGATTCCTTGATTCATGAGGAGGAGGTAGTATTATAGATTGTATCTATAATCTATAGATAATATAATAAATAACTTTTTTGTTGAAAAAAAATAAATTTTAATATAGGATTAATTGATTATATAATAAATTGATTATTGGATTCCGAATCCTTTTTTGCAATTGTTGAGGGATTGAAAAAGGCGATCATCATATCACCGCGAGAGGTGAACATGGATATTCGTTTTTTCAATCCGACAGCCTCGGATAATGATTTTGCCCTCTATTTTATATTGGGGATGACGGTATTTGTCCTAATTTTAATGTACGCCTCCTATCGTTACCGCCGTTTTAAACGCTTCAAAGAATTCGTCGAAGAAATGAAGCAACTGGATCTGGATCAGAATCAGGAGAACACTCTATCGGGAATGGTCAAGCGTTACGCCTTGGACGAGCCGGTTCAAATCCTGATGTCTCTTCGCTTATTCGACGAAATGGCGACTCATGAAATCGCCCGCATCCTTGGCAGTCCCGCATCGGCGGCTACGAAAAAGCAATTCATCGATCTCGTTTACGAGATTAGGAAAAAAACCTACCACCCCGATATCGTGAGCGTCGCCGTTCAGGAAAATGGTTCCTCGGCGGCATAAGCCGCTATCCGCTTCATTTTTTTCCGCACAGCTCCATAAGCCAGGCGGAGGCGATCATTCCTCGTTCGAAATCTTTTAAATGGAATCGCTCGTTGGGCGAATGAGCGCCGTCGTCCGGTTGTCCCCAGCCGAGCAGAAGCGTATGCAATCCCAATTCCTCTTTCAGCGTAAGAACGATTGGAATCGATCCTCCTTCGCGAATAAAGACGGGAGGTTTTCCGAAAGCGTTCCGGATGGCGCTTTCTGCTTCCGCCATAAAGGGCGCGGAGCGGGGAAAAGCCACTGGACCGCAGCCGGAATGAGGAGCGAAAAGGACGCGAATATGGGGCGGAGCGATTTCCTGGACGTATTCGCGGAACAAGGCGTTGATTTTCTTGGGATCCTGATGGGGAACGAGACGCATAGTGATTTTCGCGCCTCCCCAAGCGGGGATGATGGTCTTGGAACCTTCGCCTTCATAACCGCCGAAGATGCCGTTCACGTCGAGGGTGGGACGCGCCCACTTGCGTTCGATGGTGGAGTAGCCGTCTTCGCCGAACAAGCCTGGCAATTTCAATTCGCAGCAGAAACTTTCATCGTCCCAAGGCAGTTCGGCGAAGGCCTTTTTTTCCCACAGTTCCAATGGAGCAACATCGTCATAGAAGCCGGGGATCAAAATTTTTCCCTTGGCGTCTTTCAATTTGGCGACGATGGCGCACATCTCGTTCAAAGGATTGGGCGTCGCGCCGCCAAATGAACCGGAATGCAGATCCCATCCCGGCCCCTCCACTCGAATCTCTTCCACGCAGATGCCGCGCAAACCGTAGCAAATCGCGGGCATGTCCGGTGCGAATTGCGAGCCATCGCTGATGACGGCGGCGTCGGCGCGCAAAGCTTCCTTGTTTTCCCGGATAAATTTCTCCAGATGATTGCTGGCGATTTCCTCTTCTCCTTCGATCAGGAAAATAAGATTCACCGGTAAACTACCCCGGATTTTCAGATGCGCCTCCGCCGCTTTGACATGGGTATAAATCTGCCCTTTATCGTCGGAGGCTCCCCGTGCGAAAATTTTTTCGTACGTAATCGTTGGCTCGAAGGGAGGAGTCAACCAAAGATCGATGGGATCGACGGGTTGGACGTCGTAATGGCCGTATATCAAAAGAGTAGGTTTCCCTTCGCCAGCCATGTACTTGGCGAGGACGACGGGATTGCCAGCCGTTTCATGCAAGGAATTCTCGAATCCCATGCTCTGAAAACGAGTCATGAGGAATTGCGCTGCTCGACGGCAATCTTCGCGATGCGCTTTGCTGGCGCTGATGCTGGGGATTCGCAGAAACTCTTTCAGTTCTTCGATGTATTGGGATTGATGGTTTCGGATATAATCCGCAATCGATTCCACGATGAATTCCTCTTTTCTTTTTGTTTGTTTCGAATAGGGAGCGCCATAACAGGCGAATGGAATGGATTTTCGACAAAAATCCTTTAACAGCCTTTTAACAACTCTTTACACCATTCCGCCTTCGAATTTCGCCCAGAGTAGTGATAAAATAAAAACGATTATTGATCCGTATGAAACGATATCCTATCATAAACTTGAACCGGATGACGATTCTATTCCAATTGAAATTGCGATGCGTCTTGCCTAGGATTTTATCGTCTCGAATGAATGCGTCAAATATCGGCAGCGAATCGGAGACCGAAAAGATATGAGAAAGATCGCAATCAGGACTATAGGAGCGATCGTCGTTGCGGCGGCGGTCGTTTTAGGCATTATGGCGTTTATGGAATATCGAAGCTGGAATAAGCCTTGGGGGACGGCGGACCAGCAATTCAATATCGAAATCAGCGAGGGCATGAACGCCCGTCAAATCGGGAATTTATTAGTGGAAAATGGCGTATTGAAAAATACGACTCTCTTTCTTATCCTGGCCGATTTGCGAGGTTTCGGCGAAAAACTGAAAGCGGGCGAGTATCTGGTCAAGGGAACCCAAAGTCCTTACGAAATCGTGGAAATGTTCGCCGAGGGCAAGAATTATCTGCGATCGCTCGTCGTGCCGGAAGGCTTCACTCAGATCGACATCGCCAAGGCTTTGGAAGGTTTGCAGGTTTGCAAGAAAGAGGATTTTCTCAAGGAATGCCTGTCCCGCAATATCTTCAAATTCGTCGTCGTTCAGGCGCCGGGCGGCGCCAACGCCGCTTGCGAGGGCATACTTTTTCCCGATACTTATTTCTTTATCAAGAATCAGGAGACGGAAAGAATTTTCGATCGCATGTCCAACCATTTCCAGAAGGAATGGGAGAAAATCCTGGAAGACGCCTTCAAAATCAAGGCGAATGGATGGTGGTGGCAGGAGGGGGGCGCGTCGGAGAGTCAACAGACGCATCGCGTCGTCGTCCTGGCTTCCATCATCGAGAAAGAAGCCAAACACGATGAAGACCGGCCTTTGATCGCTTCCGTCTTCGTCAACCGCATGAAGAAGAATATGCCGCTGCAGGCGGACAGCACTATCCATTACGCCTTGGAAGATTGGTCGCGCTCGCTGCAACTGAGCGATTTGGAATTCGATTCGCCGTACAATACCTACAAAAACGTTGGATTGCCTCCCGCTGCCATCTGCAATCCGGGAGAAGCCTCGTTGCGCGCCGCCGCCATGCCGGCGGATTCCGAGTATCTCTATTTCCTGACTATGAAGGACGGTTCCGCCCAATTCAGCATGACCAACGAAGACCATATTAAACTCAAGATAGAGATGAAGCGGCAGAAAGGCGCCGAATGATTGGCAAAACATATTTGGAATAAGAGCATCGCCGCTCTTTCGGCGTTTGAAAACGATTTCCCGATTCTCAAGAAAATTCTTAGAACTCCGAATCGGGATTGAAGGCGTTGCCGGGGCCGAACAGATAAATATCTCCGTTCGAGACAACGCCGTTGCTGGAATGATAGTAAAGAACGTCGCCCGCGTAATATTGGGAGTAAGGCATGAAATAAGGCCGGTCCCATTCCCAGCATTTATCGGGGCCGGGGGATGTGAAACCGAAGCGGAAATTCTGGCGCGGCGGATCGTAGAGCCGAACGTTCTTGCGTCCCGCGACCGAGGTTTGCCTTCCCGGCGCCCGAACTCCGCCGTAGCCTTCTTTCGTCGTATACCAATAATGCTTCACGGCTTTGTCTTCCCAAGGCGTATCGTCCGCCCAGGGATCGAAGGGAATGACGGACATGTAGGCGATCGGCGTCGTTAACCGCCAGCTCTGCGTGGCCCAAGACCATAAGCAATTCGGTTCCTGCCCGTCGCAGGGATAGGCGTTGTAATCCGTGTGGTACATCTCCACCGCCGTTCCTAGGTTGCGCATATCGGCTTGGACGCGCGCGATTTTGGCGCGAATCTGGGCGCTGAGAAAATTAGGAACCGCGATCGCCGCCAGAACGCCGATGATGGCGACGACGATGAGCAGTTCAATCAACGTAAAGCCTCGGTTTCTCATATAAATAATATCCTTGCTTCATGCTCGCTCAGGGTACGCATTTCCATCCCCTCGCCCTCTGGGACAGCGATTGGTTAAATAGTAAATATACTTGAAAATGGCCTTCCTCAGCAAGATGAATTAATAAATTGACCATTCGTCAACTTTTGTACCGTCGTCGCCCCAAATTTGGACGTTATCAATGCCCCAATACCAGCTCCAAGTACCCATATAGCACCAACGGAAGCGCACGGAGGCTTGACGATCGGCTTCGGGAACGCGATAACGAATAAAACGCTTATTCTCCATTCGGTTTTCTTCCACTTGCGGATAGATGAACGGCGCCAGGTCAGCGAGCGGCGTTTTGAGAGCGGCGAAAACATAATCGACGTAAGCGTATTGCGTACCATCTGCTATATTCTCAGGCCGGAATGTGGCCGCCGCATCGACTTTCTCTTGAGCGTCAAAAGTTACGTCGGCGCTCTCCAGGTAATAAGCAAGGGGAAGCCAGGTTCCCGTAACGCTTCCGCCATCCGAAAGGTCTCCGCCGTCGATCGTATATTCCACCGTCGCGATGTTATCCTGGTTTTGGAAATAATCGCTATTGAAGATCAAGTAGACATTGGAAACTTGACTGAGATTGTAAACCGGCGACAGGAGATGCGCCTCGAAATAGGGATTGCCGTAGGCGGCGGAATCGGCGTGGCAACTTTTCCCTTCCGCGACGGGCGTCTGGCTGTCGAAGACGGTTGGAGGATTGGCTTCGTAATCAGGGTAATATTCCAAGGCGTTGAGAACGTCGAGAGGCTGCACCGACCAGGATTCGTAGCCTTCTACTCCGCCCGCATCCGAGAAACTTACCGCTTTCCATCCCGAAGGCAATTGGCCCGCAGCGGTGGATTCGTAATCTTCCAAATACAATTTCTTAAGCCCCAAAATCGGCGGCAGAGTGAAACTAACCGGATCGGAAAATTCGGAATTTTTCCCGTTGGAACCCGCATATTGTACGCGGGCGTAATAAGTTTTTCCGAAAGCGAAACGGCCGTTTTCCAATGGGATGGAAACGAGGTTCGCGCCGCTGTCGATGGCGGCGGCCAGCGCCGTGAAGTTGGAATCGGCGGACGCTTGCCAGGTGGAGAGGGAATGCGTAACGTTAGAGGAAGCAATAGAAAAAGCGGAACCCGTGAGAACAACATTTTCGAATGCGCCCCCTATAGAGACGGCGAGCGCTGGTTTGACGGGAATGCTGGGATCAATGGGTGCAATCTCAGCGCCTAACGGCCCCTTTAAAGCGGCGGCTTCATTCGCCGTCAGTCCCCGGTCGAACATCATAATCGTCGATATGTCCATCTCGCCATCCTCGCCGTTGTCGTCAGCCAGGAAATAGCAATAAGGCGTATCGTGCGCATCGGTGTAGAGGGCAAAGCGCCCATCGACGCTTTGCCCCGAGCTGGCGCGGATCAGGATTCCATCGAGATAATAATCGATGGTTCCCGCCGCCAAATCGACGGCAATGATCAATCGATACCACTTTTGAGGTTGAATGGCGAAGGAAGAATATCCCGTGGCGCCGACGCCGATGTTGCCGGATTCGTTCACGAAAGCGTCCGCGTCGTTGGCGTTGTCCGCATTCGTTTGGTAAAAGGCGTACCATTTCCCTAACTCGGGAACCCGGAAATCGAAGACGAAGGAAAACTGGTTCACGTATTCGCCGCCGCCGTTCGCCAGAACGCCATGCCAACAGCGATAGAAACTTCCCGTAGGAACCGTAACGGCCTTATCGTTGCCGCTGACGCCGCCGATAGAAAAAATCTCGCCGAAAGATTCCAACTCTTCGCCGATCGTCGCTTTGGCGGGATTATTGGAATCGTTGAATTCCCATAGCCCAATAGGCTGCGGTTGAGAGTAGGCTGAAGCCCCGCCTAAAAGTCCCGCCACGAAAAGAATCGCCGTCCAACGAATGCCGCCGATAAAAATCTTATCTCGTTTCATCATTGCCTCGTTCTCAATTAATGTAGGATGCCGCGAAAGCGATTTCGGATTATTTTATCCTAATTGGAATAAAAAAAAAAAGATTTTTGTTAGACGTTTATTATCGAGCATGATTAAAAAAGGTCGTTCGATCGGCGTTATTCTTATTTCACGGTTTACTGGCGGAGCGTCCTTCGCGATTGCCATCCGTCCTTTGGACGGAATCGCTTCGTTCGCAAGCCACGAGGCGCGAACGCCGCGCATTCCCGGTTGTATGAGCATATTTAAGATATAATAAAAGTAGAGGCCAGTTGAACGAAGCCGACTATGGGCAGAAGGAAAGTTCGAGGTAATGAACGGAAGAAGAGCGTCATCATGTTACCGGTTAATCCGTTGGGCGACGCTGCGGCCGCGGAAGCCATGGTCGCGCAAGCGGCGAAAACCCAACGCTCGGATCGTTTGGCGCAAATCGATATCTTCGACCGGCATCTTTTCTTGAAACTGGAACAATCCCGGTTGGAAGTTCAGCCCCTCTCTACGCTTTTTCCCAGCCAGAATATCACCCAATACGAAAACAAGCCGCCGCATTCCCAACCCACCGCCCATCGCCGGGAGGCTCCGTTGCCGGAAAAGGAAGAACGGCGTCCTTTGTTGAAAAAAAGACAAGTTTATCAACCTTTTCTTTTCGACATGGGAATCGATCGCGTCTTCTCCGATTATTCCGAAAGCGCGCATCCGCCGGAATTAGGCCGAAATATCAACGTAACGGCGTAAGATTCCTTTCCTAACGCGCGATACTCGATCTTATCCGTCATCATCGATTCATCCCGCATTCTCGCCTAGAGTTTTCTCAATCGAGAAATGCGGAAGCCATAGGCGTCAATGGGATTTTAACAGGCGGGTAATTATAAATTTGTATTGATTCCATTCGAAAAACTGTTCATTTATAAGCGTTTTTTTCTCATCCGCTATTTCGTTTAGGAAGGAAGAGACGACGACAAAGTTCTTTTATGCAAAACGATTCAAAGATTTCTTTTTTTCGCATTCACGTCTCTCGCTAACTTTTCGGCGTTCCTAGCCAATTCGACAATCTCTTCGATCGCATTCTGGTCTTCCAGAGAAAATCCGGTTTCTTTCTTTTGATAAGAAACGGAGATGCGAACGCGCTGCAGGTTATAGACGCATTCCGTTAATTCGATGAAGAGATTTTTCTTGCTCTCCAAAGCCATCTCAATCCGATTGAACAAATTTCTTGCCCGTTCTAAATACTCCTGTATCTGCTTGTTCATCAATTTGTCTCAACCTCATTAAGGATTTATCCAATTCATGCCGGAATCTTCATTTTCTTGTTGAAACGATGCGATTCAAGCATAAGATTATTCCGGTTCTTTTTTTTGTAAAGCGAGGGCGCCGTCATAAACCTCAAAGCCGAATCTCTGAAGCAAGCCGGATGAGTCGTCTTTACGAATTGCTCTATGAGAGCCTTTACCCGGTTTCCAACCAACCCGGAAAAATTTCGGCGCCAAATCAATCAAGAGTCTATCGGAATCCAATATGAGCCGCGGGGCGTTGCAGCCTAGTCCCTGACGGCAAATCGTTCTGGTGGAGAGAGAACGGCTTAATAGGGTAGAAAAGAAGACAATTTCGAAAACAGTCGTAAAGTGGGGCGCGGCCAATATCGCCCCGATAAAAACTCTTCGGCGGGAAGATCCGAATCCCATGGAAATGAAGAGCGAATCGTTATTATTATTTTATTTTTTTCAGAGCATCTTCCTCGTCAACATAAAAAGGAAAGACCTTATGCAGACCGACAATTTCGAATAGTTCTTTCATCTGGGAACGAACCGAACAGAACGAAAGAGAACCTTTCTTGGATTTTAATTTTTTGCTGTTATCGACTAAGACGCGAATCCCCGTGCTGCTTAAATAATCGACATTGGCGAAGTTGAGAAGAACCTTAATGGCTCCTTCCTCGATAACGCGATCAAGGACGGAGGAAAACTCTTTTAAATTCGCGACATCCAATTTGCAGTTGGGTTGAATAATGGTTATATTATTTTCTAGACGCACGGCGAACAATTCCATGGGCTTCTTCCTTTATCTTGTTATATTTTTCAACGCGATCGCTTCATTCATTACTTTATCTCATAACAGACGGCGCCTTGTTCAATCTCTTGATTTTCTGTTAACTTTGCCTATGACTCGTTGAAAGCGTATGCGCTTTGTATTCGTTCATCGTTGATTTCTATACAACATTTTAGAAGATATTTCAACTCTTCGATTTAAAGAATTCGGGACAAATTATAAAATAAAGTAGTTGAAATATCGACGATATTTTCTATAAAGGATGATCCTTATTGATGACCGGCAAGGATATTCTCCTAAAAGCTTTACGAAGAGAACCGGCGCCGCGGACGGCATGGCTTCCGTTCGTCGGAGTGCACGGAGCGCAATTGATCGGCGCCAGCGCCGCCGATTATCTACAATCGAGCGTATTAATCGTCCAAGGATTGAAAAAGGCTTACGAATTATACAAACCAGACGGATTGCCCGTGATGTTCGATTTGCAAATGGAAGCGGAAATTTTCGGCTGCGAGTTGATGTGGTCGGACGAGAGTCCGCCGTCGGTGGCTACGCATCCGCTCTCGCAATGCGCATTGAACGATCTTCCCGTTTTCGATCCGGCGAAGGGCCGTTTTCCTATCGCCATGGAAGCGTTGCGCCTTCTCAAGAAGGAGATCGGCGAAGAGATCGCGTTTTACGGACTTATCACAGGGCCGTTTACCCTGGCGCTGCACCTGATGGGCAACGATCTCTTCATCAAGATGTTCGATCAAGGCGAGGAAGTGAAAAAAGTTCTCGCTTTCTGCGCCGAGGCGGGCAAGAAAGCCGCTGAGGCTTATATCGGCAATGGCGCGGACGTCATCGCCGTCGTCGATCCCATGACCAGTCAGATTTCGCCCGCCCATTTTGAGGAATACGTCGCTGATCCCATCAACGCCGTGTTCGATCATGTTCGCGGCTGCGGCGCTTATTCCGCTATTTTCGTTTGCGGCGACGCCAGCCGCAACCTCGAAGTCATGGGTGGCGCCCGCTGCGATAACATCTCCATCGACGAGAATATTTCCTTAGAAAAATTGAAGGAAATCGGCGAGCGCTATGGCAAATCCATCGGCGGCAATTTGAAACTGACGGTGGCTTTACTGCTGGGGCAGGAAAACGACGTCCGCCTGGACGCCATTCGCTGCCTTGACGCTTGCGGCGGTCCCGGCTTCATCCTGGCGCCCGGCTGCGACATCCCCTGGGGCGTCCCGCCGGAAAATTTGCAAGCGGCGGCGGAGATGATTCACGACGAATATAAGCGGGAGACGGCGCGCCTGACGCTGCGTGCGGGATCCCAGGATTTGTACGACGACGTCGTTCCGCCGGATTACGCGAGAGAAAAAGGCGTCCGGGTGGAAATTATTACGCTCGATTCTACCAGTTGCGCGCCTTGCCAATACATGTTGGAGGCGGCGCATCAGGCGGCGGAAATTATTGGACAAGGCGTAACCGTCCAGGAATATAAAATCAAAACCCGCGAGGGATTGGGCATGATGGTGAAATTGGGCGTGCGCAACATTCCCACCATCTGCATCGATGGCGAGCCGCGCTTCGTCTCGCTATTGCCCGACCGCAACGCTTTAGTGGCGGCGATTCGTGAGCGGTTGGAACAAAAAGAAAAGGACTTGCGATGATTCCGGTTTGCCTGGCGACGGGCTTCTTAGGCAGCGGCAAGACGACGCTGCTACAACGCATCGCGGACCAGCGCCGCCAGCAACGGCTGGTTTACATCGTCAACGAATTCGCCTCCATCGACATCGACGGCCAGCGGCTGCATTTGCCCGAAGGCCAGATGATCGCCATCCCCGGCGGCAGCATATTCTGCCGCTGCCTGACGGGCGAGTTCATCCGCGTACTGCGGTCCGTCGCCGATAGGATAGGAGAAGACGGCAGTGTGGAAGGCGTTATTATCGAAGCCAGCGGCATTTCCGATCCCGGCGTCATCCGGCAGATGCTGCATGAGACAAAACTGGATGGCGTTTATTCTTTGCGAAGGATTATCAGCGTCGCCGATCCGCAAAATCTATTGAAACTGATCCATACTCTGCCCAACATCGTCAAGCAAATCCAAGTCAGCGATCAAGTATTATTGAATAAGACGGATTGCTATCCGCCGGATGTCGT
>JBFMBP010000092.1 GCA_040755155.1 Candidatus Omnitrophota bacterium
TAGCGTATCATGCAAAAATATATTCAAAGGCCGATTTTGTTCGATAAATCCGTAATCTTCCGGCAAATACAACTAATACTGGTACGATAAGCCTGTATTCATCGGAGCTTGTTTCCCAGGCGCAGGTTTGGGACAGTATGAAATATTCAGTCCGGTAATCTCCGCCTCATTCGCGTTTCCTGAAAAGACGCCATCCTGGTTGGCGTCTGCTGGGTCAGGCGGCATAAGAATGTACTTGATGGTTTGGTTTTCGGTAAAAATCAGGAATATTCCAAGTAATTTTTCCGTCAGCGATGACGCCGTCATTCAACGCCTGAAGAATCGTCCAATCCACCGGGGGTGTTCGATGACGGTAACAGGACCGGGATCGCTCGTTGCATAGATCGAGACAGTAATTTGAGTTTCAGGCAGAAAATACGCATTGATCGCACCTATCGACCATCGTTTCGCTTGGACGTTGCACTAGATGGTCATTTCGAAGAAAAAGAAAACCAGAATAAATATGATAAACTGAAACCCGGCTTTTTTCATGATTGCTTCCTGCCTATTAATAAAGAGAAAAGTTGTTCACGCATGAGAATTCTTCGTATTCCCTTACAAGACGAAAACCTATATGGGGAACTTGGTAATCGGGGGTGCAGAAATCGCAGCGCCGGTCCGCCGATCGGCAACCTTGAGCATACCCAAGAGCGCCGCCTCCGCGCACTACGCGCACCGTACCGGTTTTAGGACCGATGGGATCCACTTGAGGGCCCCGATCCCATGGTTTTCCCCACCAATCCTGACACCATTCCCACACATTGCCATGAATGTCATAAAGTCCCCACGGATTAGGAAGTTTTAAGCCGACGGGAAGAGGACTTTCTTCCTCCACAGTATTTCCTATATACCACATATACAAGTCATGAATCGGGCTATACTCTTCCAAGTCGTCTGTTTCCAGTACATCGCCATAAAAAAACCTCGTCGTTGTGCCGGCTCGGCAGGCATATTCCCATTCCGCTTCCGTCGGCAGCCTAAATTTCCCGATCCCCATTGCATTTACCTTTTCGATAAGTTTCTGACAATCATTCCAACTTACATTATTAACGGGGATGTCCTCGCCTATTCGACTAGCTGGATTGGTTCCCATTACGGCTTTCCATTGCGCTTGCGTCACTTCGTATGCGCCGAAATAAAACGGATGAGTAATCGTAACTTCATGCTGCGGCCAATCAGCATCAGGAACAGCTATTGATTTGGGATCGCTTTTGCGTTCTTCGGCTGACGATCCCATCGTAAACTTCCCCGCCGGAATAAGAACCATTTTTAACGGTTTTACCTCTTCCGCCAGATTGGGGATTTTCACTGTGATGGTTTCGAGCGCCGGTTCGATTACCTGCGAAAAACAGACGCCGCACATTCCAAAACTCAACGCCAATCCGATTTGTAACCGTCTTCTCGCTTTCATAATGCTCCTCCTATTTCATATATGGAATTTATAATTCATGGCTTGTTGTACTTTCAAACCATTCATTGCGCATGACGTTTTCTACAGCAACTTCTAGTTCTTGATCCACAAGATGCTTGAGCAGGTAACCGGACGCTCCCGCTTGCCGCGATAGCGTCACGAAAGCCGGATCGGGATGCACAGTAAGCATGATGATCTTGCAGTCCGGCAAACGATGATGGATGATGCGCGCCGCTTCGACGCCGTTCAGGCCGGGCATGGAAATATCCATAAACACTAAATCCGGATGGAATTGTTGCGCCAATGCAATCGCTTCCTGACCGTTTTTCCCTTCCCGAATTTCGACAGAGCCAAGTTTCTCTTCCAGTAAGGAATGCAGATAGGATCGGAATTCATCGGCATCATCGGCCAATAAGATTTTCATCATTCGTTCCTATCTCCGTATTGTATGAATCAACAGTGTACAAGAGACGGACGTCCTGTATATTCTGAATTTCAAGGAAATTGGATTCGGGGAATTCGAGGAATCGGGATCATGGAAAGTCAGGAGAGACCATCATGGAAAGCAGGGATCAATCAGGATTCGAATGATGTCAGCCCATGCCGAATTGCGTATTTGGTGAGCTCGGCAATAGTATGGATGTCCAGTTTTTTCATGATATTTTGACGGTGCGATTCGACGGTGCTTTCACTTACGCAAAGAAGGGAGGCGATTTCCTTCGTGGATTTCCCTTCCGCGATTTGTTGCAAGACATCTCGCTCCCTAGGCGTCAGGGGATTCGGCGAACAATCGGCGAGCGAAGGTTTATTTTGCATGAATTTGAATACGGAATCTACGACGGATGGAGAGAGAAAAGTCCGATTTTGGGCGACTGTGCGGATGGCATCGATGAGTTCGTCGATCTCACAGCTTTTAGGGAGATATCCCGACGCTCCCGCCTCGATCATCCGCGCCACTAATTCGTTATCCGCGTGAACGGACAGCGCCAGCACCTTGACTTTCGGAGAAAGGATCTTGATCTGTTGGGTCGCCTCGATTCCAGTCATATGGGGCATGCTGATATCCATAACGACGACGTCGATATCCTGTTTTTGAATCAAGTCCAACGTTTCCCGCCCATCGCTTGCTACAGCCACCACATCAAAATCGGAATGTTTCTCCAACAGAGCGCGAATGCCATCGCGGATTACGATGTGATCGTCCGCCAATAAGATTCGAATTCTCATATCGCGTCTCCTTGGCATCCTGCCAGTATTCAACGAATAAATCCGAAGCGGCAACGTTTACAAGGGAATTGTCAAACGCGCAATCGTTCCTTGCATGGGCATCGATTGTATATCTAACCCTCCGCCCATCCGGGCGGCTCGCTCCCGTAAACCGAAGAGTCCATAACCACCTTGATCCGATATACTGTTTAGGGCGACCTCGCGGGTAAATCCAATCCCGTCGTCGCTGACTTGAATCCGGATGAAATCGTTATCCCATGTCAACGAAATCTCTACATGCGACGCCTGCGCATGTTTGGTAATGTTCACTAATAATTCCCGCGTAGCGCGAAAAAGAAAATACCGAAGTTCTTCCGCTAACGACTTAGACTCGCCCGATTCGCGAAAATCGACCGCAAATCCATGATGTCTCTGAAATTCTTCGGCCAATTGCGCAATGGCCGGTCCGAGACCTGCTTGATACAGAAGAGGAGGGCAAAGTTGATAGGTGAGATCTCGAGTCGATTGAAGAGTAAGATCAAGCCGTTTACGGATCCGCGACGCTTGTTCCTTAATTTCTTCTTCCGCTCTTACTTTCGCCAAAGAAGACAGTTCTAACATCGATAGCGATAAGGATTGGCTGATGCTGTCGTGCAAGTCCGACGCCAATTTTCGTCTCTCCCTCTCTTCGATCAAAAACAATTCAGAGGTCAGAGCTTGCAGTTTCTCCCGATGGGCGAGCAATAGCTCGTTGGCTTTCGCCAGATGATCCGTTCGTTCCGCAACCAATCGGGCTAAATTAAAATAACGGGATCCCAGAAGAGTCAGCAGCGCAAGGATGACGATCGCAGCCAGCGTCACAATCAGGATAAAGGCAGGTTCTTTATACCAGGGAGACAAAATTTCAAATTCCCAGACGGCTGGCATTGCAGATTGATTGTAATTCACATCTATGGCGGTTACTTCCAGCCGATGATGGCCCGGTTTCAATTCGGAAAAGGAAGCGAAGGCGTTATAAGAAAATGACGACCCGTCTTGCTGGTCCAAGCAATACGAATACTGCAATTTTTGCGCGTCAGCGTATTTCCAGCGATCCTGAGCGGTGAAGGTAATGCGGACATTTACCTGCGGTAAAAATTGATAGTTGTTCTCTTCTTTCGGAATGGAAACGATGGGTGGATCGACATCGGCTTCTGGACAAAATAGCCAATCGCTGTTGCGCGAAACCGCCCAAAGGCGTTGTTGTTGGTCAATAAACATGGATACATACGTAGACGAAGGAAGGCCTTCTTTATAATTGTAATAAACCCATATGCCATTCTTCCAGCGATAAATTCGTTTTCGTGTTGCCGCCCAGGCGCTGCTATCCTGCGTTTCTACCATCTGCGTGACGCCGACATCCCCGCTGCAATCCAATTGTTTTTTCCATTTTCCTTGATTATATTCATACACGCTATACCCAAACCCGGCCCAGATGGTTCCATCCGACTTTTCCAAAAAAGCGCTTCCCGGCCTGTCCGCGTCGTACTTCTCCGGCGGTTCTATCGTTTGGAAACTACCTTTTCGAACAATCCCATAAGGACCTCGATAAAAATTTAATAGCCATATGTCGCCAGAGCGTGTGTAAAATACGCGCGTTTTTTCATCGAGGCTGACGATCCCTGCCGAATCAACAATGCGCTGGTATGTAACGCCGTCAAATTGTTCCAACGAATACTCATTTGTTTGCTTATCTTTACTGAGAAGGTATACCGTCCGATCCGGTCCGGGAAATCCGTTTACAAAAATCTTGCCGGGGCGCGTGACGGATTCGATAAGATCGGCGGAAGCGTCGTATGCGATTAATTGGTTCTGGCTCGAATCGTAAAAATTCTGATAAAGATATAGAATAGTGCGTCCATCTGCTAAGGGATGACATTGCAAATCGATGTTGATGTTTTGAAAATCCTCGATATGTTCCATCGTTTTCCATTCATATCGATGAATCTCATCCCCTCGCCCGCGAATTAGTTGGCCGGGTTTCGCCAACCAAAGATATCCCTGTGCATCGCTGCCCAATACTTTGTCATAACCGTGGAATTGGGGATTCAATTTCGCCGGCGGCTGCCATAAAGGGGGTGCGTGACGCATCAAGCCGCCGATCGTGCCAATTAATGCGACGTCGTCTTTGCCAATAGCAGGACGCCACAAAGTCAATCCTAAAATATCGTTACCTTCGATCGTTTTGACATCTTTTCCCGGTTCCTGTAAATAGACCGATCCATTAAGCCATCCTGTGCTCCAAATCCGTCCGAGAGAATCGGCCCAACTGCTGCGGAGATGAAATGGATAATCTGGAGATTGTTTTTCCCAGCGATCGCCAAAAAATCGCATCAGAGAATAAGAAATCGGCTCGGCGCTTTGATCGGCGGCCAGGACATAGATTTCCTGATCCGAGAGAACAATCGGATTATCCTGCAATCTTCTGTGATCCGCATCACCAAGTGGGAAATCCCTCCATGTCCAGCCGCCATTCGCATCTCGAGCGAATCGAAGAATGCCTCGGTCCCCGAATCCCCAAAAGACGCCTTCCGTCGATCCTTTGTTGATCGACAAAAAGGACTCGTAGAGGGTATCTTCTTTCCGAAGAATATCTTGCGATTTTCCTGTTTCGAGATCATGTAAAAAAAACTTTTCATGATTGGTCATAATGACATGATTGGGTTCATAAAATTCGAAACAACTCGTATCCCAGATGGGTATTCCCCACAAATCCCGAATCGGGAACTTTCGCCATTGTTTCGTCGGGGGATCATATTCAATCATGCCGAAAAAATTTGTAGGCATAATTTGCTCTTGATCGTTGTACACAGACCAAATGCGTCCCTGCGCATCCTGTTGGATAGCGCCCAAGCGACAATCCGTTGAAATTTCCTTTACTTTATAACCGTCATAAATAAATACAGAATTCTGATTGTGCGCAAGCACATTCCCTTTTGGAGTAAAATTCACCGTGAATGGCAATGGTATCTCTGGAAAATAACTCCAGACAGCCGGGTACTGGGCGTGAGAAATGCGCGATGCGAAGATCTGGATCATCAATAGTAATATGTATTTGATTCCTCTTTCCATGAATCTCTCTTCCGAAAAAAAAATTTTGAAGGAATAAAAACCGCCCCAGTCCTCATCCAGACTTTCCCCGTTGTTTTATTATGACGGCGTAGAATCAATTATACACAGATGAAGCGGGATTGTCGGCGACGGTTGATCTATAACTGCGAAAAATGCCAACCCCGGTCCAGCATGAGTAGTTCAGACTTCCGGCTGGGATTAGTTTAAGGAAATAAATCTTGGCAAGATCGAACTCAAGCAACCTGGGGAATAAGAAGTAAAAATCTACCTCAAAGACCCCCAGAACTGGAAACCGATGAACCTGCGCTTCGTGAAACTCACGAAAACAGATTCGCAACCTCTGCACTCACCCATGCGGATCATTACGATCCCAATGGTAAAAAACAAGAATTTGATCGATGAAACGATCTGTATGGCGGTCAGGCGCATTCCTATCCTGCTAGGCCCTAAGAGAAGATATTTCCCTTCGTGTTCTCTCTATAAGGATTCAATCAAAAGCAGATTGCTGCGCGGTTAAATTCTTGCCACCCGTCAGGATATAGACAGAGCCGTTTCATTTCGGCGGATACGCCGATTCCAGCGTTCCGCCGGTCAGTCGGCGCATGCCCTGAAAATCTCTTTTGGGCGGATCGAATTCGGGCATTTCCGCGATGACTTTTTGGGCGTATGTATGCAGGCGCTTCACCATATCAGGATGATCCTCGCTGACGTCGCGCTGTTCGGACGGATCGGCTTCCATGTCGAAAAGCATCATGGCTTTGGGACCGTCGCCGCCGATGACGCCGGGGTAATCCGCCGGGCGCGCTTGCTCGAACTGAGCGACCAGGGTTACGCCGTCCGGCCCGCGCGGGTCGATCCAATCGTCTCCCCGGTTGGGAACGCCTCCCGGATTGATAATGTGCAGTTTCCATTTGCCGCTGCGAACGATGGCGAGGTTTGCGCCGCTCATCCCGATCACGGCTTCGTGCGGACTGAGAGCATCGGGCGACGTCAAAAGCGGCCAGATGTCTTCGCCGTCGATAATGCGGTCATTGGGAAGATCGACGCCCGCCAGTTTCAGCAGCGTCGGGAACGCGTCAATGTTGCCCGCGACGGAATGATTAACGATTCCCGCCGGGATTTTCCCCGGCCAGCGCGCGATGAAGGGAATCCGCAAACCGCCATCCCAAGTTTTGGCTTTCATGCCGCGCAGGCCTCCCGCGCTTCCGCCGTACCAAGGTCCATTGTCGGAAGCGAAAATCACCAGCGTGTTTTCGTCGGCGCCCAGTTCTTTTACGGTTTGCAGTATTTTCCCCACCGAGGCGTCCAGTTCGCGGATAACGTCGGCGTATAAATCACTGGGGGTGTCGGGAGTGTAAAACTCTTCGGACGCGGCCAGCGGTTTATGAGGCATGGCGTGAGGCAGATAGAGGAAGAACGGCTGATCCGCTTGATGACATCGCCGGATGAAATCGACCGCGCGTTCCGTGTAGCGTTTTGTCAACGTGGGCTGAAACACGGGATATTCTACGATGGTTTCGTTTTCGACCATCTGCACGGGGCGCATATCGTTGGAATAGAGGATGCCAAAGTATTCGTCGAATCCCTGACGGCGGGGAAGAAACTGCGGCTTGTGGCCGAGATGCCATTTTCCGATGCAGCTGCAAGCGTACCCGGCGGTTTTGAGCGCGTCCGCGATGGTGATTTCCGAAGGATCGAGTCCTACATCGTTAATCCCTGCATCAGGCGATGGGTTAAAAACCACGCCGTTTCGAAAGGGATAGCGCCCGGTCAATAAACTCGACCGCGACGGAGCGCAATAAGGAACGGGGACATAAACTTGCGTCAATTTGACGCCTTCGCTAGCCATTCTCGACAGATGAGGCGTCTTGTACGGCAGTTCGAGCGAACCGAAGCCCTCGATGTCGCCGTATCCCAGATCGTCGGCAAGAATCACGACAAAGTTGGATTTCTTACCGCTCGCTGTCCAGGACGGCGATGCCGACAGAGCGGCCGCCGCCAATCCGGTTCCAAGCAATTCCAGAAAATTTCGCCGGCTGGATTTACGGTTCATGTTATCCATCCTTTTAATGGAAACAACTATATTCTAGTTTAATGTCCCAATAATAACTGACAAAAGTTTTGTTTTTCTATAAGGTATCCTAATAATGCATCAAGGAGAAACTTATGAAAATTGGTCGTCCCAAGACATCCTTGACAAGACTTAAGAGTGACGTTTATCCTTAAACAAAAATCCACATTTTTACGACCGCCGTTTTTACTCCCTCCCCCTACGCACTTTTCAACCGCCGTTTACAACATTTACGCTGCGACTGATTGGCACTAATAGTTTAATCACTTCCACCAATGCCAGTTCATCTTGCAGACGCATCATGCAAAGGGTATTGGAGTTTTCCGCTGTGCTTTCCAACGCACCAAATGAACTTGAATCTATTTGATTTCCACTAGAGCCAAGGTTCGATCGTCTTCCGGTTCATCGGATCGCAATTCATCGACGATTCGGAACACTTCATCCAAAAAATCGACGGGGCGAAAACGTATGTTTCGTTCAATGATTTCCTTGAATCGTTCTTTTCCTAATAGGAGGCCGCTATGATCAATCGTCTCAGGAAAACCATCCGTATAAAGAATAATTCTATCGCCGGAAGAGAGTGGAATTTTCGATTCGGCATTATCGCTTGTTAATCGCATAGGAAATCCTATGGCGGGGACATGGGAGCCAATCGATTCCAAGACATGATTAGCCTGTTTCCAAACCAACAAATCGGGATGACCGGCGTTGCATACCGTCAGCGTCAGCGTTTCGACGTCGATGTCGGCGAATACCAGCGTTAGAAACATTCCCGTATCGCCGATCGTCTTTAATACAAAGCGATGGAGATGTTCCACGACGTTAAAGGGCGGCCTTTCTTCTTCCATGCGTTTCGTCAATTCATTTTGCACTAGATTGGCAACCAACGCGCCGGAAACGCCATGTCCGGCGACGTCAAACAATGCGACGGCGATATGATCCTCGTCATACGTATGAACGGTTAGATTGTCTCCGCCAATTTCAATTAATGGCTCGAAGCGGTAATTCATAACGAGTCTAGGATTGTCGATGGGTTTAGGAAGCAGCGTTTTTTGAATCATGCCCGCCAAATGCAGGTCCGTTTCCATTTGGCGCTGTTGTTCCTTGACTTTTTGCTCCAATTGCGCGGTCTTCATTACTCTCTGTATGATGCGCAGCAGGAAATCGTAATCGATGGGCTTCGTGATAAAATCCGCCGCTCCCTCTTTCATCGCCTTTACGGCGTAATCAATGGTGCCGAACGCTGTCATGATGACGACGGGAATATCCACATTCCGCTTGCGCAATTCTTCCAACAATTCCAGCCCGCTCATTTCCGGCATCATCAAGTCGGAAATGATGATTTGGGGCGCGTTATTTTGCAGTAGATTTAAGGCTTCTGCGCCATTGGGCGCATTCATCGTTTCGAAACCTTCCAATTCCAAATAATCGCAAAGATTCAACCGAATATCTTCTTCATCATCAGCGATTAATATGAGATAGTCTTCTTCCAAATTCGTCATGATATATTTCTCCCTTGCAACAACCGATTGATAAGATTCAACAATTCGTCCTGATCGTAAGGCTTCAATATCAGCGCGTCGGCGCCATATTCATCGACTTTTTCGCGGGTTCCTTTCTGCGAAGAAGCGCTGACCATGACGACTGGCGTCAAGGGATATTTTTCTTTTAACTTTTGAAGCACTTCGAGGCCGCTGATTCCCGTCAGTTGAATGTCCAGCAGCGCCAAATCCGGCTTTTGGGATTCCACGCTTTTCAGCGCCTCTTCCCCCGATAAATGCACGCAAACGGTAAATCCTTCCAGCTCCAAAAAGTCCGCCAAATTGTAAGCCAAATCCTCTTCGTCATCTACAACCAATATAGTGGCTTCGGACATAATCGACTCCTTATGCGCTTTCGATAGGCAGCGTCATGGCGAACGTCGCGCCTTGGTTTTGTTGGCTTTTTACGGCAAGTTTCCCGCCGTGCATTTCAATCAATTCTTTCACAATCGCGAGACCCAGACCAGAGCCTTTCGCCATTTTTTGCGAGGCGTGCGTACGATAAAAACGGTCGAAAATCTTTCCGCATTCTTCCGGCGTCATGCCGATGCCCGAATCGCGCACCGACAAGATCATGTGTTGTTTGTCTTTTTCTAAACGAACTTCTACTTGGCCTCCCTCCGGCGTGTATTTGATGGCGTTGCCTATCAATTCGCCCACAACGCGCTCTATCTTGCCTACATCGACGTGAATGGATTGTTGATCTTCCAAGCTGCTGGAAAGCAAAGCGATTCGTTTTTGGGTAGCGGCGGGCGCGTTTTCATTCAGAATGCTTTTAACAAGCGTTCCTAATACAATATCCGTCTTATCAAGGACGACGCGGCCGGTTTCGATGCGGTTGAGGTCGAGAACGTCATTGATCAAATGATTCAAGCGGTCGACGGAGCGCAGCGCGCGTTCGAGAACGTTATGCTGTTTTTCGTTCAAACCGCCGCCAACGCCGCGAATTACGTTGTCCAGGCTGCTCTTGATCGCCGTCAGCGGCGTCCGCAAATCGTGCGATGCTTGCGAAACGAAAGCGGATTTCATCTGGTCAAGCTGGATCAGCTGGGCGTTGGCTTCCTGGAGTTCGGCGTTCATGGAGTTTAGCTGCGTGTTTGAGATTTCCAGCCTCTGGGAGTACTTATTTAGTTTTCGATGCCTGTTGATCGCGATTCCCGCAAACAGTAGAACCAGGATCGAACTGATACTAATAATCAGCATCACTTTCGGATCGCGATACCAGGGATACAGGACTTGGAATGCATGTATGGCGGGGCTTTCGGATACATTCCAATTCATATCCATCGCCTGCACCTGAAAGGTATGTCTGCCGGGCGCAACCGCTTTGAATGCGGCGACGTTGCCACTCTTAAATTCCGACCAATTCCCGTCATCGATGCGGTAAGAATACAACAAGCGTTCTTTCCGCGTTTGTTTCCATTTATCGATGCCTTCAAACACAAATTGGGCATTGCCATCGGAGGTGATGGTTTCGCTGTTCTTGCCTTGAACCATCCATACGATTGGCGGCGAAGCATCCGAATCGGGATTGAATTTGCTTACTCCCTTTAGCGTACCCACCCATATATTGCCTTGGCGGTCTTCATACAATCTTTGAGCGTTATTGATCGGCAAACCATCTTCAACGGAATAGCAAATCCATGCATTGGATTGGTTGGGATTGTAACAATGAACTCCATTTTTCGCCGCCACCCATACGCGTCCCTGGCGGTCTTTGATAATATCCCAGGCATAATCGACGCCCTCCTTGACAATGCGCCAGGCGCTTCCATCATACTCCGCGACTTCATTCGCTCCCGCACACCAAATCCGGTGGTTGCCTATATCCAGCAGTTTGAAACCGCCCGTTCCAGGAAAAGTCCGTCGATCGTCAAAAAGAACGGTTTCTCCGTTCTTTCGGCGCAACAGTGGGCCAAAAGAATGCCACAATCCCATCCAAAGATCGCCGTTATCCGTTTCGATTATACTGGTTATCAACGGTAACTTGCGATTTGAGGTGATCTGCTTCAAATCGAGGACGGTTATAAACGATTCTCCATCGTATCGGTATACTTTCTTATTTTGTTGAGAATTCACATCAAAAGAGGTTACCCAAATTTTCTTATTTTGACTAAAAAAATTCTCCAATCTTTCTTCCGATGGATGCAGCCAAGGACTAAAAGTTTTCGCAGCTGGGTCGAATAAATAAACGCCGGATTTCACCGCCGTATTAAGTTCGATCGCAATTTGATTGTTGGGGAAGGCAAGTACGTTTTCGGATCCTGTTACATAGCCAAAATATGCAGGGTCCGCTTCATAGACGGCGATTTTATTGTTGCGATAAGAAATTAAGCGATTAAAATTAGATATCCAAATAGTTCCATGATCGTCTTCGGCGATTCCGTTTACGCCGCTGTCAATGTCTTCTAGCGCATTTGGAGTCGACCATAGCGGTTCGGCATACCGTACCAATCCAAGATCGGATCCGGCAAAAAAACGGGTATCCGATTCGAACGCAACATCCCAAAATAAAATGGGAAAAACGGCGGTTTCTTTGGTTCCGTCTTGAATAATGGTTTGCGAGTAGTCGGAATACCAAAGACGATTCTGGGAATCTTTCCATCCAAACGAAGTGTTGGTTAATTCCTGATCGACGATCTTCGTCCAGCGATTCTCGCGAAATTCTAATAATTGCGTTCCTGTACTATGAGTTGCATCGTGGATAAAACTTTTTGCATACAATGTTCCATCACTGCGCTCGATCAGATGATAAAGATAAAAGGTAGACTGGATAAGTTCGTCAGCAAAAGGATATTCCTTCCATGTCCAACGAGGGGAAGTTTGCGATGCATCCCAATATCCTTTAATCGCCCCGCCGCCGGAAGAAATCCATATTCCATTGTCTCGCGCCAGGTAGATATTTCCTAGAAAGTGGTTGTTGCCAAAGAGACTTGCGCGATACTCCCCCGAAAATGCAGGCATCGACCAATCGAACTTTTTCGCCATCTCCGTATCGGTCGCGCTGAGAATTACATCCAGGGTTTTCGAATCGGGGCGATACGAATACACCTTATCGAAATAGGAGAAGACCAATTGCCCGCTGGGATGACAGACAAATCGCCCCTCGGGTCTGTCGCCTATATAACTTACTCCTACTTCCAATGTGCTGTTTTGAATCCGTTCGGAAAAAGCGGGGATGGGGAAAGGCTCCCATTCCTTGCGGGATTTATCCAACCGCTGAAATCCGAGAAATCTTCGTCCGGATTTTAGTTTGTTGTCCGTCAAATAACTCCATATTGCACCATCAGAATCTTGCTGAAAAAAAGCTAAAAAGTAAGGAGCCGGAAACTTCGCGACTTGATAGCCATCCAATAGGGTAAAATATTCGCTTCCGCCAGTGGCTATCACGTTGCCTAGCTGACTAACATGGACATAAACATTAGACGTTGTATTTAAACCGTCTTCCTTCGTCCAATACCGAAAGTAAGGATCGTCGCTTGAATAAGAAGCGATAGGGGAAAGCCCTATTACGGAAAACAATAAGAGACGATTTATAAAATGTTGACGCATCATTCTCCTCCGATTGGAAGAAGCAATCGAAACTCCGTCCCTTTCGCTTCTTCACTTTCCACTTCTAGGCTTCCCCCATGCAACTCGACCAATTCCTTCGCAATCGATAGCCCCAATCCCGACCCTTTGGCGAATTTCTTCGAGGCGTTAGTACGGTAGAAGCGTTCCCAGATTTTGGCGCATTCTTCCGGCGTCATGCCGATGCCGGAATCGCGCACCGACAAGATCATGTGTTGTTTGTCTTTTTCTAAACGAACTTCTACTTGGCCGCCCTCCGGCGTGTATTTGATGGCGTTGCCTATCAATTCGCCCACGACGCGCTCTATCTTGCCGACATCGACGTGGATGGATTGTTGATCTTCCAAGCCGTGGGAAAGAAGTGCGATTCGTTTTTGCTGGGCGGCGGGCGCGTTTTCGTTCAGAATGCTTTTAACAAGCGTTCCCAATACAATATTCGTCTTATCAAGGACGACTCGCCCGGTTTCGATGCGGTTGAGATCGAGAACGTCGTTGATCAAATGGTTCAGGCGGTCCACGGAACGCAGGGCGCGTTCGATAACGCTATGCTGCTTCTCGTTCAAGCCGCCCCCGACGCCGCGCATTACGTTATCCAGACTGCTCTTGATCGCCGTCAGCGGCGTCCGCAAATCGTGCGAGGCTTGGGAAACGAATTGCGATTTCATCTTGCCCAATTCGTGCAGTTGTTCGTTAAGATTTTGAAGATGTTCGTTAGATGCTTGGAGTTCTTTTTCTGAATCGTGAACTCTGACGTATGCATGACGAAGCTGAATGTGCCGCAAGATCGAGATGCCGAGCAAGAGAACAATGACGAAGGAGCCGCTGATCGCGATTACTATGAACATAGGTTGCGCATACCACGGCGTCACGACGGAAAAATCGAGCGTTGCCGGAATGGGATCTTTATTCCAATTCCGATCCATGGCCCGGACTTCAAACCGATGAGTTCCCGGCGTCAAACCTTCAAGCGAGGCGAGAGTCTTGGTCGAAAACTGCGTCCACTCTTCCTCATCGACGCGATAGGAATACATAAGATGTTCTTTGAGCGTGAATTTCCATTTATCCATGCCTGTGAAGGCGATTTGAACGTTTTCGCCCAGAGGAACATCCGTCAGGCGTTCCTTATTCAGAATTTTCGTTTCGGGCGGGTCTTGATCGGCCTCCGGATTGTAAAGGTAAACATCTTCATCTCCCGTTTGCGCCCAAAGTTTCTCTTGTTGATCCTCGATAAGGCCCGTAAAACGTTTTTCCGGGAGACCTTCTGGACTCGAATGAGTGACCCAGATCCCATCTTTGTAACAATGTAGATTCGGTCCCGAGGCGACCCAGATGCTTCCATCTTTTCTTTCGACCATAGAAAAAATGCTCTCGCTGGCGGGAGACGAAATTATCATGAATTCTTTCCCGTCATATTCCGTAATTGCTCCCGCGCGTTCGCCGAACCAAATCCGCCCATCCCGGAGTTGCAAAAAAGACATCGCTCCCTTCCGCGTATAGCCATCCTTCTCGTCAATCAACCGCCATATCCCATTTCGATACAGCCCCATTCTGTCATGTGATGAAATCCATAGATCGTTATTTGCCGCTTCGAAGATTAAGTAATAGATTCCAGGCAAATCGGTAATTTCTATCTGCGTTTGAAATCGTTCGCCATCAAACGTTTCAACGTATCGAGACGAATTTTCCTTTCCTGTCACCGCCCAAACCGTTCCATCTCGATTCGGGTAAAGATAGAAAAACGTTCGCTGGGTTTGATGATGCTCGCGCAATATTCCCGTTGCAGGATCGAATAAAAATAGTTTTTGGGGATTTTTGAGATTAAAAAATACAATCCGATTGTCTGACAACTGCGCCGCGTTCACTTCGTAGAAAGATCCAATCGTATCATCGAGGGCTTTTTCAAGCGAGAATTCATGAATCCCTTCCTTATCCAAAAAAGCGAGAGATTTTTCACGACCAAACCAGAAACGGCCTTGACGATCCTTAAAGAAGCCTTTTATCGAAATGTCTCCGCCCAAGAGATTTTGCGCCTGCTTCCAGAGAGGAGGAGCCAAGCGCGTAAGCGAATTACTTTGACCAATCCAAAATGCATCTTTCTTATCAAGCGCGAACGATAAGAAATAGCCCGACCATTCCCAGTCGCCGCATTCGATCTGATGTTCTTCGCCCATTTCTTCATAGAAGAGCGATCCATGATCGTTTGCATAACGAATCGACCAGAGCCGTTGCTCGCTGTCCCGCCAGCCGGCCAAGACAGGATTCTCCGAATACACTCGCTCGATGCGCCAATCACCGTCAAATCGAAGAACGGCGGTTTGCGACGATGACTTGACGGCTGCAACGCAATAAATTGCCCCATCGTCTGTCTGCGTAAGCGATTGAATCTCTTGGGCATTGATCAGATTTCCAAATGGGAATTTTTCCACATTCGTTGAAACCGCCGAATCATTATCAGGTAGATTGAATTTGATGAGACCTTTTGTACCTGCCGCCCAAAATGCGTTCTCCCCCGCGGCGGCTATTTCACTGAAAGAACCAATTGCCATATCAGTCGCGCTGAGAACAATCGACGAACGGCCGGTTGCCGCATCAAATTCCATTTGACGGTCTGGAACTAAGACAACGACTCGGTTTTCTCTTCGGGGAACGAGTAACTGGCGGGTAAGAAATCGGTAAATGAATAACATATTAGAGATATAATGCATTTCGCTATGGATCGATAGGTTCAGGCCGCTCTGTTCATACCGCGTCCAACGATTATTTTTATATTGATAAAGGCCGGTTATGGCATTGTATCCTTCGTCGGTAGCAAACGTCCAAATCGATCCATCCGGCGCTTCGTTCAAACGCACAAGCGCATTGGGCATGGGAATATTCGTAACGCGATACCCATCTAGGATGGTTATTACGCCGACAGGCCCGTGGTTGACATAAACTTTCCCGCTCGGCCCAACCGATATCCCCGTTGAAAAGGATTCCCCAAGACCATCCTCAACCGTCCAATAACGAAGAATAACGGGATCCGGCGCTCCATGAATAATCGCGCAGGAGAAAATGAAACTCATTGTCAAGAAAGAAAATCTAAAACGCTGCATCGGTTTTTCTCCCAAATTACGGAATAACCGCACAAGATCACCGGGATGATTATCTCAAAAATAAAAAGTGAGTCTACTTGAGGATTAAATCTTGAAGATGCATGAGATTGCTAAATAAAAAACAAGGAAGACATTATTCTACCGAACGTCTATGGATTTTGCTGCGGTATGCCTTGCGAAAACGACGGTTAAAAATGTCGCGAATATTTAGACTTGGTTCCTTGGGCGCATTCGCGAAGACAACGCGTTCGCGAAATTGAAATCCATGCTCGCCCTTCTTGGGGATGATATCGCCTATCACCTTTCAGATTCACGCCATGCCTGGCATACATAACCACATATGAATTTATCTTAGTATTCATCTGATTCATTGATTTCGATAATTGCGATATGCCGGTTATCGGGCGCGTTTCGAATTTCAAGATACAGGCATGAACAGATGCTGCAACGGTTAAAAATAAAGAATTTTTGGCAACTGAGCACAGAATATAACGAACCGACGATTTCGGCATCGACGGGATCGGCGGTTGAATCCAGGAGAACGTTAATATTGTATTGCCCCAGTTGCGAGACGATTTCTTTTCGAGTGTTTTGAATCCAAAGAGTTTTGTCGAAATACGTCTGGGCGATCGACTGCTTTTCGGCATTTGACCATGGGCCTTTGATGAGGGTCTTTATGGTATGCTGGATGTTTCCCAGCCGAAGACGCCGTAGGCCGTGCTTATATAAAAATCGACTGGCTTTTTCCCAATCGTCAAAAATCCCGATCGGTTCAACGGAATTTTCGGGATTCGCGGCGACGCTTTCCAATTCCGTACGCCCAAAATTTCTGCAGACATAAGCGAAACAATGTGAAAGCAAAATCAGAACAACCAACAGCCCGATCAAAGGAAGATAACCTTTTGCCTGGTTAAATTGCGGGTCTTTGGGAAAAGTCAAGTTCATGATTCATCTCCTGCAAGACTTGTTATTTGGGGGATTCCGCTGGGATTGAGAATTCTTTTGTGAAAATTTCCCTTCTATGGAGATGTATGGGAATGGATTGTTTTGAACGTTTTTTTTGAGAATTTCACGCTTGCTAGTTTGAAAAATGTTTCAAAACTGCTTTTCAACTCCCTATTGGTTAGATACGATTTTTTGGTTAAGGGAGATCAACATCATGCCGGATTTGCGGTTTTGCGAAAGATTTGGAATGGAAATGGATTGCGAGCAATGCCCGGAGCCCTTCGAAGCCTTCGTGCGAAAATGGGTTGATTTGCATGGAGATGGGGAAGCCCAGACTCGAGAAGAAGAGGATTTTGACGAAGACCCCCTTTATACTGCCATTACGATCCATTGCCCGGAATGCCAACGAACAATCATTTTAAGGAATGACTGGGCCAGGGATGACGACGAGATCCTATTCTTCATGAATATGAATTGCCCGGAGTGCAAAAAAATTGTTGGCCCATCCCCTGAATGCGAGGAGAATTTGTTCGACATAGAGTACCCCTGTCCGGAATATGAGGAAGAAAATGACGATTCTGACAGCGAATCTAAAGAAAGTGCGGCTGATTTACATAGTGAATGTTTAGAAAGTGATGGCGGCAAAGAGAATAACGCCGACATTGAATCCGCCGATGATGGGGATATTTCATGAGAAGACGCCCAAAGCGAAGCGCAAACGTTCGGAAGCGCGGAGCAAGATTGGGATATGGAATCGATCGACTTGGGGGATATTTCCGCGGATTGGGATGTTGACGGCTCGGACGATTCCGACGCCGGGGGAAGGGAATGAAAAATCAGCGAGCGAGGGTCGCCCCTCGGCTCGCCCGGTCTGGCGGGGGGATGGATTAGAAGCGAGCCTTGCGGAACCACAGGCCCCAAGCGATCAGGACCAGCAGCGCCGCGCCCAAGGGATGGTTAATGACCCACAATTCCAGGTCCGTAAAAATCTCTTCCAGCGCTCGGCTGGCGCATAGGACTGGATGCATAGGCGAAATCTCCTTTCTGCATAGGATTGGGTTTTCCACTCTCGCCGCTGCGGCCGTATTGAGCGGCGCCGGTGCGAAGCAGATGAAAATCCCTCGCGTCCACCACGACCTCGGTGGCGTAGCGCATAGCGCCGTTGTGCTCGTAGGAGCTGGTAATGATTCGGCCCCGCAGTTCCACGGGCTTGCCTTTGCCCTGCGCCGCCAAAAGCTCGCGCAGTTTCTCCGGCGCCCGAAAGATGACGCAGGGGACGAAATCCACCTTCGCTTCCTGGGCGGCGCTATCGTAGCCGCTCGGACAGGCCACGCTGAATTTGAGAGTTTCCGCTTCCTTGCCGAATACCACGGCGTTTTGGGCGAGCCGCCCACTGACCACAGCCACGTTCATTGCGTTTCAACCTCCTCGCTTCAAAATTCCATCCCGCTCGACCGTAGTCTCTTCGAGACGTACTACGGGGAAGTGGGAATTTCTATAAATAGATTTCGGAACTGGGACCTATAGATCAAAGACGCCGAGACGGCGGAATGCGCTTCGATGGAGGCGACTTGCGACCTCCATCTTCGCCAAGGAGGTCGAATAGAAAAACGCAATGAGGTGAAACCATGCCAGCAGAAAACCCAACAACAACGGAACGAACGGAGAATATAAAGAGAGAGGGGATGTTTAATCCGAATCCTCCCATCCATGTAGTGGATACGGAGAACATCCGGGCGTCGATTTTTAAGAGATCGTATCGGGATTCCCAGGGAGAAAAGCATAATACGTTTGCGATCTCTTTTGGCAGGCGCTATCAGAAAGACGGCCTGTGGAAGACCTCTTCTACCCTCGATCCCCATCAGGTGCGAATCGCCATTGCCGTATTGCAGCAAGCCGAAGCCTTGTTGATGAAAAACCGCGCCCTCCCTTCGGATCCGATTTCCGGATCCGAGGCCTCTCGGGAGTTTCGCGAACAAGAAATGCAGGATAAATGCCGAATGGATATGCTGTGCGATGTAAAAAAAGAAGCTCTTGGAGAATAAGTGGGCGAAGTTGATCGCTGCGGCGCGTGGACGGCGCATCGGTCAATTTTTTTTTGTCTTATTATGTCCCAGCGGTTAGCGGGTGATGTCTTACCCCCGAGTGAACGAACTGGGCCAGCGGATTTGCTCGCTGATCGATCAAGCGGCGGAATGTGGATTTTTTGTTTACGCATCGGAGTGTTTGGGGTTGCTTTGGGGACTGGCCGATCCGCAATACGTTATTTATTGGGAGAGAATGCAGCGATTGCTACGAGAAAACCAACCGGCGCTTCTGGAGAAGAGAAGCGCCGTGAGCGTTCTTGGAGGGGAAGGAAAATGAAACAAAATTTGGATGCATATTTGGAAGAAGAGTCGGGAGCGATTTACAAAACCTGCATCGATTCTTACCGGGTCCCTTTGCGATCCGGCTGGAACGATTTGTATGATTTATGCCGATACGCGGGTCTGCGCGAAAAAGTAGAGAAACAAGTCATTTCGCATTTCCATGACAAATTAGTGCGAAAAATTCAGCGAGGCGAAACCGACCGCATGCAATTTGACCAAGAACTATTCGATTTGCTTGTTTTGCGCAGAGCCTTTGGGCTTATCCGGCGATTTTATCGCGCGCAAGGATTGGAGTTTTTATTGATTAAACGATAAGAAACGATTTTCAAGAGCGGAGCTATCGAATCGAGTTTTTGATGAGTAGTATGCCTTTCAAAATGCCGCAATGATTCTACTCATTCGAAAGATCCGAACCATGCAAACCGAATCCCAGCTGATCGAGAAAATTCGCAAGATCAAAGCCCTGTTCGAAAGGGCCGGAACGGAGGGCGAAAAGCAAGCGGCGGAAGCGGCGTTAAAGCGGGTGCAAGAAAAGCTCGCCTCGCTTCAGAAAACGGACCCGCCCATCGAAATGAAATTCATGTTGGGCAATCACTGGTCGCGCCGCTTGTTTGCGGCGTTGTGCCGCCGCTATTCGCTGCGGCCGTACCGCTATAGCGGTCAGCGCCATACCACGGTCATGTTGCGGGTTCCGCAATCGTTTGCGAACGAGATTTTATGGCCGGAGTTTTTGGAATTGGACCAGGTATTGACGTCCTATTTGGATTCCATAACCGATCGGATCATTTCCGAGGAGGTGTATGGCGTTGTGGAAGAGGCGGAAGAAGTGTCCGAAGCGATGCGGTTGCCAGGATGAAGCCGCGAAGCGAAATCATCGCCAGCGGCGCCAGCGGGAATTTTGCTATATGAAAAAAAATCAACGCCCAGCCAGCTCACGATTTCCCGCAGCATTTTTTGTATTTTTTGCCGCTGCCGCAGGGACAGGGATCGTTGCGGCCGACCTTTTCTTTTGGTAAGCGATCGAATGCAACTGACTTTGGCTCAGACGCAACGGAGGGAGAGATTTTTCGCTGGAAATTTTGCATCCGTTCTTGTTTTCTTTGTTCGCGAATCTGCTCCAGGTTGGCAAGTTCGGGCAGTTCCATTCCCAGAACGGCGGCGACTACTCCCAATTGCTCCTCGAGCGTTGCGATCATCACGTCATATCCCTGGCGAATTTCCCGCCAGACGATTTCCATCCCGCGTTCCGATAACAAATCGCACAGAGAACCGCATAAAATGATGCGAATGGCGGGATCATTCTCCGATTCCAGCAGTTGAATGATGGTTTGCTCGGATTCTTCGCGCTTGAATCTCCCCAGAAAAGACGCGGTATAATTGCGAAAATTCCAACTCTGCCGGGCGAAAGTTTCACGGATCAGCCGAACCGCCAGCGGATTTGCAATTTTAATGAGAGCCTCGCTGGTTTGTTCCAGCATAAAATCCGTATCGATTTTGTATTTGTCTACCAGGATAGGAACGGCGGCTTGGAGTTTGCGCTCTCCCGCCAATAGGATAAGAAAAATTTCCAGCCATTCTCCTTCCACTTTCGAGGAACCCAGCCATTCGCAAATCCTCGCCTCATCCGGTTCGCTATGACGGGCCGCAGATTCGACCAAATCCTGCGCGTAAGTGAAATCCAAGTCATCGCAATCGTCTTCCCGTATCCGAGCGGAAAACTCCACGAGTTTTTCCCACAATTCGCGTATAGATTTTTGCGCGAAATTTTTTCGGCGGCGGAGACGTTCTTGCGTGCCGCTGGACACGGACTGAGTATGGAGAAATCGGACGCGAGTTCGAGCGGAATGCGCGCGAGAATATTATTCAAGCGACAGACGATATTTTCGTCCGTTGCTTGATTTAGTTTTTCGAATACGATCGGCAGCGATTTCGCCGTGACGGCAAAACGATCGGCGTAAGAGAGCAGATATTCATTTTTTGCGCCGGGGTATCTCTCGCAGGCTTGCAAAATCAGAGGAATCAAATCTTCATCCTGCGACCAGCAACCGGAAAAATACCGGACGGCTTCCCGGCGAACGGTTTCATTTTCGTGCAAGAGAAATGGTTTGAGTTGGTCTGGAGTTCGCATCCAAGAGTCTTCCTGTTTTCAAATTGCGCAAATCATTTTTACGGTTGTACATCATAAAAAAATTTTCCTTTTATTCTGAGACCGATAATCATTCCCTCTCTAAAAAACAGCAAACGTCATGGAGATGAATTGCTATCGCGTTTCACCCAAACAGGGACAAAGACGCAAATTTTGCATCGATGATTTCAGATGCGAATCGCGCGCGGCATAACCGCCAAAGAGATGGACTCCAATTCAACGCGGTTTTATCCCGCACGAATTTCATGCGAAGATGTTTTGCATACGCCGCATCCGACCAATCGAGAATAACGATTCCGATTCACAAGCCGTTGCATTTTTTGCCTTACCCAGCGAATTGTGCTGCGGCTTGGTTGTGCGGGATTGGGTTTTGTTTATCGCTCGTTTTCACCTCATCGCCCTTGGACGTCTCGAATGACGAAGACGCCTGCGGGCGATTTAAGAGGTGAAAACGCATGAACCAAAACAAAACCACGCAACCCCTGGTAAAAAGCCGAGCCGGAAGGTTCCAGATCAGCGTTTGGCCGCGCCAAATCATCATCAAGGACGGCTCGTTTCAAACCGATCGGGTAATCGACGCCTCCCGGGTTTGCATCCAGTTCGGCGCGTACGATCGGCAAACCCGGCAATGGAACAATCAGACGATCTGGTGTGGGGCGGATGACTTGCGCAGTCTTTCCGCCGCCCTCGATCGGTTAAATGGATTGGAAGAGCCCCCCGAATCGGGGGATTCTTCCGCTTCAGACCGGTGACTTCTTTTTTGGAGCCAGGACTTATTTTCTTATGGCAACGCATGCAAATCCCACAGCCGCACATAACCATCCCGATCGGCTGTTGCGAGCGTAGAGTCATTGGCGGAAAAGGCCAGCAAGCGAATCCCCTCGATGGGCAAGCGATGCGATTGCATTATTTTTCGCTGTGACAAATTCCAGACGCTGACCGCGCCGCCGCGATCTCCGATCGCCAGCGCATCGTCTCCCATGACGGCGATATCCAGAACGGCGCCGCTGGGATTTTGAAGCCGGAAGAGCGGACGGCCATCGGTCA
>JBFMBP010000093.1 GCA_040755155.1 Candidatus Omnitrophota bacterium
CATCTCCCCTCCCGCCTCGCCCAAGAAAACGTCGATCCCCGCATCCCATGGCTTTACAACTTCAAACTTGACTTTCGCTTTCGCTAACCGTAGAGTCAAATTTTCTCCCCCTTATAAATCCTTGAAGCTTGGGGGAGGTCTAGGAGGGGGTTGAGATAAGTCTAACAAAATCAACCCCCCTCTAACTCCCCCCAAGCTTGGGGGGAGAATTGAAAAGAAAATTATACCATTTTTACAAGAACCTCAAACGAATGCTAGATGCTCTAAACAGCTATGTCGATTTATTCCGCGATTCGCATACATTCCGCATCGCGGGAGAGATGGCTTTGTTGTTTTACTCCATTTTGCCCGGCTTGATTGTTGGACTCTTTTTATCGACCTGGCTGCTGGCGTGGAATCCCATCGAACGCATCCGAAATTGGCCGCGCTCGCGCAGCCTATTCGTTGTCATACTCATGGCCGCTGCCGGAGCCGTATCTCCCTTTTGCTCTTATTTGGCCGTTCCCGTTGCGGCCGTCTTGGTGGGGGGAGGCGTTCCTCCCGCGCCGGTGATGGCTTTCCTCTGCGCAACGCCGCTGATGAATCCAACGTTGTTCGCCATGACCTGGAGCGTATTCGGTTGGCCGATGGCCGCCGCCCGCGCTCTATCGGCGCTGGGATTCGGCATTCTCGGCGGACTCTTGGCTTATCGCTTTGAAGAGCGCATCCGAAAGTTCATCCAAGATCGTCCGGCGCAAGCCTTGTTCTGCCATTCGAATCATGACGGCGGCGCTTCTTTCGCCCAACGTTGGCGGCGTGCGTTCTGGCATACGGGATGGTTCGTAGTGAAATACGTTGGTCTGGGAATCGCCATCGCCGCCATCGTCAAGGAATTTATTCCGATAACGTGGGTGGAAGCGGCGGTGGGGCGCGGTTATGGGCGCGGCGTATTGGTAGGATCACTGCTTGGCATACCCCTCTACGCCTGCGGAGGCGGGACTATCCCCTTCATCCAAGTATTAATGAGCATGGGCATGTCCCCCGGCGCCGCTCTCGCGTTTTTCGTAGCAGGACCGGCGACGAAGTTGCCGACGCTGGCTGCTATGAAAGTGACGCTGGGCGCATCTATGACGGCGTGTTACGTTAGCCTGAGCATCGCATGGTCGTTGCTGGCGGGGATGCTTTTTCAGTTTTTAATTTCTTAACATACCCAGAGCGGGATATTGGTTTCATCAATGAATAGGCGGAAAGGGATTATGAAATTTATAATTTTTTATTATGATGAATTGGTTCCACAATAGGAATTTTAGAGTATGATTTTGGCGTCTTTGATGATGCGGTTTGTGAAAATAAGAAGACGTAAAATCTATTAACCGCAGAAAAAAAAATATGCGCCTGTAGCTCAGCAGGATAGAGCGCCGGATTCCTAATCCGTCGGTCGCGCGTTCGAATCGCGCCAGGCGCATATTGATTTCATTAGGCTTACAGATTAAAAACTGAAGAGTTTATTTCCCTGAGTGAGCATAGAGTGAGCACTTGAAAAAAAATCCCCCGGTTGGGAATCTTCCAGGGTTCAAATCTTCGGCGCCGTTCCAACCTTGATTGAATCAGCCCTAAAGCATGACATCCAGATGCTTATTCAGGAAGTGAATAGACGATGGAATTTTCATAAGTCATTAATATTCATCTGGTTATTCCCTATCATCTCCTATCCATGATTTTTCCATGCTACCCCAGTGCTACCGCCAGAGAGAAAACAGGGGCGTTTTTTGGACGTATCGCGCCGTAAAAGAGAAAAACGCCCCGGATGATTTCTTTCATAGGACGAATCATCTTTCGAGCATTTTTTATGCCGCCCATTCTTCCGATAGGAGTTCCGCTTGTTCGAGGACCGTTTGGGTGGCTTTCTCTTGTTTATCGGGGGGGTAGCCGTATTTCCTTAGAATTCGTTTCACGATAACCCGGATATGCGCCCGGACGTTTTCTCTAACCGCCCAGTCGATGGTTACGCTTCCTTTTACCGCCTTGACCAAATCTTGGGCGATTTGTTTTAGGATTTCGTCGCCCAGAACCTTGACCGCGCTATCGTTGACCTCCAAGGCTTCGTAAAAAGCGATTTCGTCTTCCGTCAATCCCAATTCCTCCCCGCGCCGATCCGCTTCTCTCATCTCTTGGGCCAGCGCAATGAGTTCTTCGATTACCTGAGCGGTTTCTATGGCTCGGTTCTGATAGTTTCGGATCGACTTCTCCAGCATTTCGGCAAAGGAACGCGCCTGGACGATATTTTTCCGGCTGCGGCTCTTAATCTCGCCGTTCAGCAATTTTCGCAGCAACTCCACGGCTAAGTTCTTTTGGGGCAGACTGCGAATCTCCGCTAGAAACTCATCGGATAGAATCGAGATGTCCGGTTTCTTTAAACCGGCTGCGGCGAAGATATCAATTATCTCATCGGAGGATATGGCGCGGGAAACGATTTGACGTATGGCGAATTCCAATTCTTCATCAGTCTTACGCTGGCCGGTTTCGTTTTTCATCAAAACGGCGCGTACAGCCTGGAAGAATCCTACGTCGTCTCTTATTTTAAGCGCCTCTTCGCGTGGAATTGCCAAGGCGAAGGCTTGGGATAATTCCTTCACCGCTTGAATGAGACGGTTTTTCCCATCTTCTTGCTTTAAAATATGTTCTTGCGCCGGGGGCAGGATTCGGAGTTTTTCCGCTGGAACGCCGCTTTTCCATTTCGACCAATCGAATCCATAAAAAAGTTCGCAGCAATTTTCATATTTCTCCAAGAGAATAGCCACGGCTTCTTCTTGATCGATAGCCGTTTTCCCTTTGCCGCCGCTTTCCGTATAATCGGCCAACGCCCGCTTCAATTGATCGGCAAGACCAAGGTAATCCACCACCAAACCGCCGGGTTTATTCTTGAAAACGCGATTCACTCTGGCGATAGCCTGCATAAGGCCGTGTCCCCGCATAGGCTTATCGATGTACATGGTATGAAGACATGGCGCATCGAAGCCGGTCAGCCACATATCCCGAACAATGACGATCTTGAATGGATCGTTAGAATTCTTGAAACGTTCGGCCAGTTCTTCCCGCTTATTCTTGTTGCGAATATGTTTTTGCCATTCGACAGGATCGGACGCCGAACCCGTCATGACGATTTTCATCCGGCCTTTATCGTCGTCATCGCTGCCCCATTCTGGGCGGATTGCGGCGATGGCTTCATAGAGATCGACGCATATCCGGCGGCTCATGCAAACGATCATCGCCTTGCCGTCCATCGCATCCAGGCGGTTTTCAAAATGGATCGCCAAATCCTGGGCGATTAATTTCAAGCGTTTTTCTGTTCCAACTAAAGCCTCCAACGCGGCCCATTTGGTTTTAAGTTTTTCTTTGCGTTCGATTTCTTCTCCTTCCGTCACTTCTTCGACGGCGGGATCGATTCTTGGGCGTTCCTCCTCTTTCAATTCGATCTTGGCTAACCGGCTTTCGTAATAAATGGGAACGGTTGCGCCGTCCTCTACCGCTCGTTGGATGTCGTAGATGCTTATATATTCCCCAAATACGGCCCGCGTGTTTCTGTCGTTCGATTCGATGGGCGTTCCGGTAAAGCCGATGAAGGAGGCGTTGGGCAAGGCGTCCCGCATGTGCCGGGCAAAACCGTCGATAAAATCGTATTGGCTGCGATGCGCTTCATCGGCGATGACGACGATATTTAAGCGATCCGATAGAAGCGGATATTGGCCGTCATTTTCTTCGGGAAAGAATTTTTGAATTGTGGTGAAGACGACGCCTCCAGCTTCCACGCGCAGCAACTCGCGTAAATTGGAGCGGCTTTCCGCTTGGACGGGCGGCTGTCGTAAGAGATCGCAGCAGCGGGAGAATGTCCCGAAGAGTTGGTTGTCCAAGTCGTTGCGGTCTGTAATAACAACCAAGGTAGGATTTTTCATTGCTGGATGAGGAATCACTCGCCCCGCGTAAAACGCCATCGTAAGGCTTTTTCCCGATCCTTGCGTATGCCAGACGATCCCCGCTCGACGGTCTCCCTTTTGGCTTGACGAGATAACGGTTTCTTTGATAGCGCGGTTTACGGCGTGGTATTGGTGATAACCGGCCATCTTTTTGAACAGGATTCCGGCGCCATTGTCTTCAAAGACGATGAAGTAGCGGATCAAATCGAGAAAGCGGCGTTTTTCGAACATCCCTTCCAACATGACCTGCAATTGGGGAATATGGCTGTCCGCGGGTTCTTCGCCTTCAATCGTCCGCCAGGGCATGAACCATTCTCTATCGGCGGTTAGGGTTCCCGCGCGGGCTTCGAGGCCGTCCGAAATCAAGAGGGCTTCGTTATAAGCGAAAAGCGAAGGAATCTCGTTTTTGTAGGTTTGCAGCTGATTGAATGCTGTCCAGATAGTCGCGTTCTCATCGGCGGGATTTTTCAGTTCTATTATCGCCAAAGGCAGGCCATTCACAAAAACCACAATGTCCGGGCGGCGATTATGGCGGTTTTCTACGACCGTGAATTGGTTCACTGCCAGCCAGTCGTTATTTCCCGGTTTGTCGAAATCGATAAATTTAGCCAAATCCCCCGCGATGGAACCGTCTTCTCTTTGATATTCCACAGGAACGCCGCCAATCAGCATCTTGTGAAATGTCCGGTTATTGGCGGCGATGGTTGGCGCATCGAGACGAGTAATCTTTCGGAATGCCTCATCCAACGCATCGGCGGGAATGGCGGGATTGAGTCTTTCCAGCGCTTGACGCAGTCGATTTTCGAGAACCGTTTGTTCGTAGGTTTCCCGCTCGGCGAAAGGTTCGCCGGGAACGATAGCGGGGCCGAATAGAGTTGAATAACCAATGGCTTCCAGCCAGGAAAGAGCGGCGGATTCGACGGATGACTCGTCAAATTTCGAGGACATAGTAGAATCTCAAATGTAATTGCGGATCGCCTATGCAAAAAACCTTAAACCGCTTCGTATTGCAACGAGCGCAGATTGACGGCGGACGAACGTTTCGATAGATGGAGAATTTCTACGCCGACCACTTCGTTCTGTTCGTTGAAATCCAGGATAATCCCCGGCGATACTTCTTCCGAATCGATAATCTTGGATTCGTCAATTCGGAAATAGAGCGCATCCGTTTTCTCGTCGATTGTCAACCTCATAATTTCCCTCTCATTTTACGATCGTAATATACCGTGACGATGTTCGCCGGTTCCGCGTTTCGATTCAACACCACCCGCAAGGCGCGGTTTCCATATTCAGGCATCCGGCGCAATCGATGTTCCAATTCCGGATCATCCCGATCCGGTTCGATCCATTCGGGATCGTTTAACGCCCGCTCAACATATTCTAACGGTATTTCGCGTTCCTTTAATACCTTTTCAGCGTGTTTGGTTAGCGTGTATTTCATGGTCAATGGATAAATCTTTCCGCATCCTTTACCCTGAGTTCGCCGGAAAGGAGCTTGGGTAGAAGGGTATCGCGAAGGGCGGCGAGGGCGTGGGACTCGCTCTTCAAAGCGTCAACCTTCTCAAATAAGCTGTTCACTATACTGTGAAATCGGCTTAGCAATTTCGTGCCGGGGAAAGAAAAAAGTTGTGACTTTAGATCAGATTGTGTCAAAAGAGGCTGGGTCGATCCTCGGTTAAGTGATTTAAAGTCAACGCGCTCAAGGTTAAGATACAGAAACTCGAAAACTTCTTTATCCCTTGAAAGCAATACCAAAGTGTTGTCCGAAGGCCAGCATGGAGAAGTTATTCTAAATACTGAACCAAGGGTGCCGACTCGCCCAGTTAGCAAAATAGGTTTATTATATAGAGATTTTGGTACATAAGCAATTAGTCCATTACCGCCCCATAAGGGTATGGAAGCATCTGTAGTGGGGAGTGTATGTCTATTTTGGGGGCATTTCCCACTTGATATAACTGAGATGTCTTCGAATGTTGCTACCCGCCACCCCTTCGGAATCTCCCCCAGTTCCGAATCTTCGAACGAATCGGGGAAGAGATCGGCGATGTGCGGGGGGAGGCCGGAAACGCGGCCTTCAGCCTTGGCGCGCACGGGATCGAAATCCACAAACCAGGATTTGAAGATCGCCCGCGCCATCGCTTCCAGGGTTTCATTCATCCGCCGGTTCATCTCGATCTTGTCGTCGAGAGTTCCGAGAATATGAGCAATGGCGCGTTGTTCGGGGAGAGAGAGCACCGGAATCGGCAGACGTTCGAGAATTGGAATACGCAGATTGCTTACCGTCGAACCAGTACCTTCATTTACAAGAATTTCATGACGGACTTCGCGTGATTGCAATGCGTATAACAAGTATCTCCCGCTGCACTTATTGCCGTCAGGGCGAATTAGCACCATCCGTTGTCCAAGGCAGCAACGTAGTCCATCGGGAATTTCGCAAACTTCCCCCATAGGTGCTTCACGAGTGATTACCAAGTCGCCTTTTAGAGGCTTAGCGCGGCGGATTCGTTGTTGATAGTGTTCCTCATCCGTGAAACTCGAAGAACTCAAATCAAGTCTACCATTGCGAATGTTTTGATTTCTCAGAACGACTACACCAGAATCTGTCCAAGTAGGTGTAGAGTGTGGGCAATCTACGATCTTCTTGCATAATTCTTGAAGAGGGACTTTTGTTTTAGCAACATCAATCGCCATAGCTAGGTTCCTCCCAATTAGTGGATTTATATTCCGGCAAGATAATCCATTTCTTTCATGTTCCGCCAAATGGGGCATTGTTCCCAATTCTTTGGAAATCCCATACTAACGAGGGGAATATTTGGAAAATCTTTCAACAAGGAAAACATACGATTTGACCAATGGCTTTGGGGAGCAATTCGATTCAGACAATACTGACAGATAGTCAGAACAATAAAAATGCGATTGTTGGGTACTGGTTTAGAGAAATTCCATAATGGATTTTTATTGAGATAGGGTAGTTTTGGTTTGATTCCGAGTTCTCGATTCCACAATCTGCCATGATGAGCGCATATATTTCTTATTACATTAAGCGTTAACAACCATGAATCAAATACAGCATCAGGAACGCCGAAGAATTTTGAGATATCTTTTTGAATAGTGCAATCCATACCGCGAAAAAACGATAAAACGCTTCCAAATGTCATCACTTCCGTTGCCATCCATATTGGAAGAAACGTATGACTATCACCATATTTTTTATAAAAATGATCGACAAAAGTCTCACGGCTTCTATCAATCTCATCCTTTACTCGTTGAAGAAAAAGAGAGTATTTCTGAGTATCTAATTGGGGCATTGAATTTGGATCATCAGCATAACAAAATGCTCCATATCGATGAGCATGATGATACGCGATTTGAGTTCGAACGGCGATTTCAATCCTTTCAATCGCATCCATGATTAAAATCCGTAAATGACGATCGAACACATAGCGGTTCCACACTGTGTCAAACGTCAATCCAGATTTGAAGGAATCATCGGGATTTCGATACGGATACCAATACCCACTCAAGCGATAGTAATTAACGGATTGGAGGCGGTAAATCATAATCTCACGGTCGCCTTGCATACCCCGTGACAAAAGAAGATCGGCTTGTTTTTCGAAGGAAAGAGGAGGCTTAATATAAATCATGATAAACCTCATGAATGAGCCATAAAAAAGAAAAACCCACCGAAGTAGGCATACAAAGTAGAGGCCCGGCGGGTGTGCTAACCCTTATTAATAGCGGATGAACCGCAAAAATCAAGGGTAAATCGAAAGAAATGATTACTCTTTTCCATTGAGAATTATCACAAGCCATAGCCCAACTCCTTAAGATTCTTCCATATCGCTTTATCCAATCGGGCGGCTTCGGCGCATTGTTCCTTAAGCGTAGCCGTAAGGTGGGTCATCTTTTCTTCGAATGGTTCGCCGTCGTCTTCCACGGCTTCCGCTCCAACATATCGGCCAGGAGTTAAGATATAGCCATGCTGACGGATTTCATCCAACATAACCGATTTGCAGAAGCCGGGGATGTCCTCGTAAGGCGCGAGGCCACGCGCCCCAGAGTCTCCGCGCCAGGCGTGATAGGTGTTGGCGATTTTCTGGATATCCTCATCGGATAATTCGCGATGCACCCGGTCAATCAGGATTCCCAGCTTGCGGGCGTCAATGAATAACACATTGCCGCGCCGGTCTCGAAAGCGTCCATTCTTTTTGTTGCGGGCGATAAACCACAGGCAGACGGGAATTTGGGTGGAGTAGAAGAGTTGCCCCGGCAATGCCGCCATGCAATCCACCAAATCGGCTTCGACGATGTTCTTGCGGATTTCGCCTTCGCCGGATTGATTGCTGGACATGCTGCCGTTCGCGAGAACAAAACCGGCTATACCCGTAGGGGCCAAGTGGTGAATAAAATGTTGCATCCAAGCATAGTTCGCATTGGAGGCGGGCGGTTTTCCGAATTTCCAACGCATATCGTCGCGGAGCAGATCGCCGCGCCAATCGCTGCTGTTGAACGGCGGATTCGCCAGGATGTAATCGGCTTTCAAGTCGGGATGAAGATCGCGATGAAAACTATCGGCGTGTTCCTTGCCTAAGTTGCCGTCAATGCCCCGGATCGCCAAGTTCATCTTGGCTAGGCGCCGCGTTGTAGGATTCGATTCCTGCCCATAGATGCTGATATCGCCAATGCGTCCGCCGTGGGCTTCCACGAATTTTTCACTCTGGACGAACATTCCGCCCGATCCGCAACAAGGGTCATATACGCGCCCTTTGTACGGAGCCAGCATTTCAACCAACACCTGGACGACGCAACGGGGAGTATAAAACTGCCCGCCCTTCTTCCCTTCGGCGCTGGCGAATTGGGAGAGAAAATACTCATACACCCGCCCTAAAATGTCTTTGGAGCGATTGACCTTATCGCCCAAACCGATATTCGCTATGAGATCGATCAATTGCCCTAAGCGGATTTTATCAAGAGAAGGGCGCGCGAAATCCTTGGGCAAAACGCCTTTCAGCGTAGGATTATCCCGCTCGATGGCAGTCATCGCGTCGTCAACAATTTTTCCAATCTGGGATTGCTTGGCGTTGTCTTGAAGAAAAGCCCAACGCGCCTCTTTAGGAACCCAAAAAATATTCTCGGCGAGATATTCGTCCTGGTCTTCCGGGTCGGCTCCGTGGGCGCGTTCCGCCTCTAACTGGGCGTGTTTTTCCTCGAACGAATCGGAGATATATTTCAAAAAAATCAATCCTAAAACGACATGCTTATACTCGGCGGCGTCCATATTGTTGCGCAAAGCGTCCGCCATTTTCCAAAGTTCTTTTTCAAAGCCAAGATTGGCTCCATTGTTCTGCGCCATAAGGAACCTCATTTGAAACTTTTATTCTCAAGCGGTTGCTGGCAAGTAAAATCTTGAGGGCATCCTTCCCCAATGTTCCCAAAAACGATTCATTAGACAATATTATTTAACAAAAGTCCATTCCTCTGCTTATTATCGCACAGATAAAACAAGCCGCTTATCGTAGACGAGCTGACCAAATAGAAATAGAAGAAAATCGTCGTCTCTTCCGGCCTTGATCGTTCGAATCCGCCTCACCGGATCGCGCCGAATAATAAGCACCGAAAGGGGAACATGCCAGGGCTTGGGGAATAAGTGGGGGATGAGAGGGGTCTATTCGCCGCCGGATGAGTTCATTTCGCCCGTAAGTTTTTTCTGGTATTCCGCCACTGCTTTTTCCCATGTTGGAATCATCCACTTTTTTATTGAATAGCGCTAAGTGCTTGCCCAAGAGTTCAAGCGCCTTGAGTCTGTCGCTCGTTTTCTCGTCCGGCGTAAAGGCGATAGCCCCTATGGCCTGAATGACTCTGTCGGCGTCGATGCCCGTTCGCTTGGAACACGCCACTGCCGCCGCACCTATCGCTTTTTGAATGTCAAGTTTTGTTCGGCGATGCGTCCGGCGGTTCGCTTGGAGTAGCCCGCACGGATCGCCGCGCCGGTTTCGTTCAAGTCAACCTGGTATTCATCGACGAACCGTTTTTGCTTTGGAGTCAGCCTCGTCATTTTTGTCAAAACCTCAACTTATAGCCTACTCGCGCCCACGCCTACTCGTCCAGGATCGCCCACAATCCCGCCGGATAAGGCGTAGCGTGGGGAGTCGGCGATAATTATTTCCCGGCAATGGTTTCCATCGGCTGGCAAATAATTATTTCTCCGATGGCTACAGCGAGCAAGCGCGAATGGTTCCCGGCGCATAGGCGGCATTTAAATGAATCGCAACGGGCAATGATAGCGGCAAAATTGGCGAATATTTCTCATGGTGGTGATAGGCGTTCCGATCAAGGGGCAAATTTGCCCCTTGATCGTCCACAAGAGGAAGCGGCAAAACTTCTCAATGGGGGGGGTCTCATCGCCCGCGTCGGAATAGTTCAACCTAGGCCATGCTTGCCCTATTGGATGCCCGTTCCCGTCGATGGGTTCGCCGCCGCGCCCTATACTTTTTTCTTTTAAAGCAAACGGCCTGCTTTGGGAGACAAGGCTTATTGAATACTCGTTCCCAAAGGCAGCTACTCCGCTCTGAGTTGTTATCTCATCCATCCCGCTTTTTTTTCTTTCGCTCATGCTTTGAGTTCCCACCTGGCAGGGCGTATGCTCCCACGTCATCGAATTCGCTTTCATTTTAAGAGCCTTTGCCTTTTGCTTTTGAACGTTTTTCCGAGTTTTCATTTCCAGCGTTTCCGGCGGTTCAGCATCTCGGTTTTTTTCGAGATCGGAACAAGAAGGGTTGAAGGGAATTCTTTCCCTTATTTCTTATCAATAAAATTCTAGCTCACTTCAAGTTCATCCGTCTTAAATGGGTATCACAAAAACGGGAGTTAAAACGCCTTTTTGTGATACCTACGCCTTAACACCTACCGAATGCCTTTTCGTAACACCTACGCCTTAACACCTACTGAGCGCCTTTTTGTGATACCTACCAAACGCCTTTTGTGATACCTACCGAATTTTCAAGATGGATACGGCGTCCAGGGCTTTCGCGCCTTTTCCCGGCGTTCCTTTGCGAGTGAATACTGTTTCTGAATACATGCGTTTTCATTCGCCGTCAGTTTCTCGTCAACTGCGCAGATACTCCAATCCTTGAAACAGAGTTTGAATTTTGCGTCCGTGAACTCGAATAAATGGGAGCCACCCTTAAACATGAAATCGTTGTAAAGACGCTCTACCTTTTTCACCGCATCGCTTTGCGGGATATTGGTTAATTCGCATAAGTCCTTTTTGGTTATGAAAAAGCCGCCAGGTTCATCGCCGCGATACTTTTTCAAGGAAAACCAGAGTGCAAGGTATACCCAAACATCGGCATGAGTGAACCAGCCTTTTCGAATATAGGCTATGAGATGCTCGAAGGTGTACCGCTGTATCGGCGCAAAGAAAACGCCATCGCCTTTCACCGGCGGCGCCGCCCAGCCGCATTCTAGGTATTGCGTAGCCAAGTTACGCCCTTGCATACGAAAACCAGGCATCGTTTGTATCCATTCCATCGCCTGAAACTTTTTTCGCGCTTGACGAACCTTTGAAATGCTCATTTTCAGGACGATGGTAATTTCCAAGTCGGAACGATAAAACTCCCCCGATAAGTTGAACTCGGATATTATCCATAGGAGATAAATTTTCTCCATAGGCGTCGCCGCTTTGAACTTTGGATGCGCTATCAACGATGCGCTTAAAGGAAACCATCCATCGGCCATTTCATCATCTCCATTTCTTGAATGGAGAGTCGGTTTTCATGCTTGAAATGACGCGCATTTCTGGTATGATGTAGGGCATTGAATGACTCACCATTTCTCGCCCGCTGCCCCGTAAGCACGACGGGCGTTTTCTTTTTTATCGGCCACCCAACCGGCAACGGCCAACGCCGCCGCCGGATCCGTTCCTTACATTCGCGATTGAAATAACACTTGGTATAACATGACAGGGCGATGGTTCTTTTTTTTCGCCCTGCCATTGCCAAACGGCGTCATCGTTGCGCCGCGTCCATCGCCAACCGCGCCACCGCGCCGCTTCCGTCAACATCGGATGTACTCGCTCGTAGCCGCGCTTCGATCCAACGATCAAGATCGATTTTCCGATAACGAACCGCCCGCCCGCTTATTCGAACGTAAAGCGGGCCAGTTCCATAAAGCCGCCATGCTCTTAATGCCGATTGTTTGAAATTTAGATAAAACGCCGCTTGTGTTTCTGTCATCAATATCTCTTGCATCATCCTTACTCGCTTTCTATGGTAATTTGTAAACTTAATGTATAATTTATATCGAACGTTTGGCCATAGGGGGGATACTGGACAAGGTTTTTTTAGGCAAAGGAGTTTTTTTCATGAAAAAGACAAAAGGAAAACAAGGCAGCGCCGTTCCGCGCCCTTTTGACGAAGTTAGCCCGGTATATCGAAAATACAAAATTTGTCCAAGTAGGCCACTGAGTCGGCAAGAATTTTTTGCTCTAATAGATTGGCAGGATTCTTATGAACGCGATTTTCGAAAGTGCTTATTAGATAAAATTAATGATTTCATTTTAAGCGAATTGAAGGGAATTTGCGGGATTGAGATTGGCGCATTCGAAGATTATGACGATGATTTGCTTTTAAGCATATCTAGGGCTACTGATAAATTTGCAAAAATAGTGATGAAATATCCAAACCGTTGCTACACATTCATCCCGCCGCCTAATCCGCCGCCTGAATATTATTTCACAGCCTTCTCTTCACTGCGATGCTTTGCTCGTTACAAGATGCCAGTTGACGATGCAATCAATGAACGTCTCAATCTGCTTTCGGCCGCTTCCGATCTCGTTTTTACTATTAGCCAGGCCATCCGTAAAAAGGACATCAACCGGGCGTGCGCCAATTCTTTTAAGCTAGGAAGAGTCATGCTGTTTTTGGGTATAGCCAAGTTTGAGGATTTTTGTCGTATCGGCCAGGTATGCACAGAGAAGGGGAAGGAAGGCGCCGCCGCCCGCTATATTGATTCAACGAAGGCGCAAACTAAGCAGGATGTTTGCGAGAGGTTCGATCAATTGAGGGAAGAGCGTTCCAATAAATCGAAGGAATGGATATATAATAAGATTCATAGCGAGTTTAACATACCCTCGCGAACGATTCGCCGATGGATAACCGGGAAGTAAGTTTTTCGCTTCATAGTACTCGGCTGGAATCGTCCGGGAACAACGTAAAGCCGCGCCCATAGATATATCTAGGCGAACGCCATCTCCCGGCGTTCCGGCAACGGCTCAGGCTCGTGGAATATCGCTGTCTCATACGTTCGGCCTGCGATTTTTTCCCTATTTTCTTTTGGGATTTCCTTGTCCGTCTCATCGTTCGAGGGCGGGATTTCGGGTGAAGTTGTGAGCGAAAAGGCGGCGACGCGCTTGCGCGCGGCCTCAAGGCGCGCGGCGAGCGGGGTAACATCTAGTTCAATTCGTTGGGGTGCGGAAAAGCCGCCTATCTCTGCGATCGCTCTCCAGGCTGCGACACGGACGGATGGCGTACCGCCTTCACTTTTATGGAGTTCGGCCTCCTTTAGCAGCCCAGTCAAGATTCGTTCCAATGTGAGTTCGTGTTTGGCGTTGCGTTCGGCTTGGAGTCGTTCCAGTTCCGCGCGAATGTTAGGATTGGAGAGCAAGTCACTCCCAGTTTCTTTGGCGCATTTTTTTGAGTATCCAGCGCGAATCGCGGCGGCGCTCGCATTCCAATCGATTTGATATTCCTGGATAAATCGTTCCTGTTTAGGCGTCATTTTACCGTCATTTTCCCTATATTTGGCGTATAAATCGCTGATTTTGCCCTATATAAGGCTTATTTTAGCCTAGAAATGCCTTATTTCA
>JBFMBP010000094.1 GCA_040755155.1 Candidatus Omnitrophota bacterium
TATACGTCAAGGGACAATCCTTGACCCACGGCTCAAATAAATCCCCCGTCTTCAAAAAATCTATAAAAAACGGCAATTGCCCTAACGCCGTCACCTTCCCTTGCTCGTCCCATTCCACATGAATTCTCCCCCCATACGTATCGGCAATCAACGATGTCTTTTCGGCTTCGCAGGGGATTATTCCCCTCTCACCCTCTGGGTGAATCGCTTTCATTCGTCCTCTCCCCTCTATCTACCTTCTTTCTTTCATCTTGCATCCTTTTATTTTCAACTGCCGTTTTTAGGATTATTTCTTTAGGAACTTCGGACTAAAATTTTTATGGTTTTACAATAAAAAATCCGCCCCGGAACTTGCGCAAGTTCCGGGGCGGCGTTGTTGGCGGGAAAAGAGGCGGGGCCGATAAAGCCGGGGGAATCGGCCCCGCCGATCGGAGAGAAAACCCCTTATCGGCTGAGAGCAACCGTAAAGGGTTTCTTACTCATACGGCTCTTTTTCTCCCGTCGGTTATCTTTCGGTTCAGGATTCCCTTTTAACGATTAAATATCGTAGTAAAGGAAGAATTCATAAGGATGCGGACGCAAGCGGACGGGGTCGATCTCGTTTTCCCGCTTGTACGCGATCCAGGTGTCGATCACGTCCTGCGAGAAAACGTCTCCCTGCAGTAAGTATTCATGATCGGCCTCCAAAGCGGCGATGGCGCCTTCCAATGAGCCGGGAACTTGAGGAACTTTCGCTAGTTCTTCAGGTTCCAGATCGTAAAGGTTTCTGTCTAGCGGATCGCCTGGATCAATCTTGTTCAGGATGCCGTCCAAACCCGCCATAGCGATCGCCGCAAAGGCGAAATAAGGATTGCAGGATGGATCGGGGCAGCGGAACTCGATGCGTTTCGCTTTTGGGCTGGGCGAATACATCGGGATGCGGATGGCGGCGCTGCGGTTGCGCTGAGAATAGGCCAGATTGACCGGTGCTTCGTAGCCCGGAACCAAACGCTTGTAGGAATTAGTCGTCGGCGCGCAGAAAGCGATGAGCGAACTGGCGTGTTTCAGTAGTCCGCCGATGTAATAAAGCGCCATGTCGGAAAGACCAGCGTACTTGTCGCCCGCGAAAAGGGGTTTGCCGTTTTTCCAAAGGCTGGAATGGACGTGCATTCCGGAGCCGTTGTCGCCGAATAGAGGCTTGGGCATAAAGGTAACGGTTTTGCCGTTGGCTTTAGCGACGTTCTTCAAAACGTATTTATACATCATGACCTGGTCGGCCATCTTCACCAGCGGCGCGAATCGCATATCGATCTCGCATTGGCCCGCCGTGGCGACCTCATGGTGATGAGCTTCGATGTCGATTCCCAATTCCATGAGAACGGAGACCATTTCCGAGCGAATGTCCTGCAGGGCGTCCGTAGGAGGAACCGGGAAATACCCTTCTTTATGGCGCGGGCGGTAGCCGAGGTTCTGGCCGCCGCAATCGGCGTCGGAATTCCAGATGCCTTCCGACGAGTCGATTTCGTGCATGCTATAATGAGCCGCCGAACCGAACCGCGCGCTGTCGAAAATAAAGAATTCCGCTTCTGGCCCGAAATAAGCTGTATCCGCGATGCCCGTCGATTGAATGTAATCGGCGCATTTTTGGGCGACAGTGCGCGGATCGCGGTTATAGGGCTGCTTGGTAATGGGATCGAGTATGGTGCAGGTTAAAGAAAGCGTAACATGGCTGGTGAAGGGATCGATGAAGGCCGTCGTAGGATCGGGCAGAATCAACATATCGCTTTCGTTGATCGTCTTCCATCCCCGGATGCTGGAACCGTCGAATCCGAAGCCTTCCTCGAACGACTCTTCTTCCAGGCAGTGGCTGGGAACGGAAAAGTGCTGCCACGTCCCCGGAAAGTCTTGAAACTTGAAATCGACGAATTGTACCGATTTCTCCTTGATGGTTTTGAGAACTTCTTTTGGCGTCATTTTTTCTCTCCTTGGATTTTAATAAGACTTCCTGCGGCGAAGAGCCGCTCATCCGAAATCTCATATTTCTTTGGGTTTGATTTGTTTTTCTTCATTACCCCGGCTAGAGGCGGAAAAAACATTTCTTACCCTTATTGCATTCATTATGCCACTTTTGGATTACATCATTAATTTATAAAAATCAAATAGTAACATGATATTTATTCCATTGAATCCTTCTGTTTGTTCATAGAAAGACAGACTGTTGCTGCTGATTTATGAACACAAGACTAAAAATCAGCACCCTATCTGCCTGAAAGAAATGGGAAAAAGCATGAAAGTTACAATATAACAACTACAATGGTGGCTACGCTTCGCTTTGAGCCCACCCTACCGACTCTGCCGATCTCAATAAATTATGGAAAATATCAATGACTCTATCGCCTGTTTTCCATAAATCATGCGTAATGCCGGTTTCCTCCTCCAGCGACGTTACGCAGAGGTCTGGCATTCCGCACGGCGTGATGAGGCGAAAGGTTTCATGCTGCGGCTTAATATTGAGGGAAAAACCGTGAAACGAAAAACCCTTGCGGACGCGGACGCCGATGAATCCAATCTTCTTATCGCCAACCCAAGCGCCCGCCTTGCCGTCGATGCGGCGGGCGGCGACGCCGTAAGCGGCGCAAAGCCGAATCATCGCTTCTTCCAAGAGGCGCAAATGCTCATGAACCGTCAAAGACCGCTCGCGCAGATTGAGAATGGGATAAAAGACGAGTTGCCCCGGCCCGTGATAAGTGGCTTTGCCGCCGCGCGGGCTTTTATGGATGGTTACGCCCATGCGCCGATAATAAATCGGAGAGAAAACTAGATCGTTGCGACTGGCGGAAGTTCCCAGCGTGATCGTCGGTGGATGTTCGCAGAGAATCAGCGCCTCTTTTTCTTGAGCGACCCGCTCTTCCTGCATCTGGGACGCTTGTTCGTAGGATACGTCCACGCCCCAACGCAGGACGGGCGGCGGGAAACTCCCGTTATGCGCCATGAATCCGTTCTCCCAAAACGTCGAGCGCCGCTTCCATGATGGATTCGCCGTAGGTGGGATGAGCATGAACAGTGCGGCCAATCTCCTCGGCGGTGACTTCCATCGAGATGGCGAGAACGAGTTCGTGAATCATTTCCGTCGCCTCGCCGCCGACGATGTGCGCGCCGATAAGGCCGCCGTATTTCTCTTCGAATATTAATTTAACCAAACCGTCGGCGTCTCCGGAAGCGATGGCGCGCCCGCTGGCTTTGAAGGAGAAGGAGCCGACTTTGTAGGCGATGCCTTCTTCCTTCGCTTTCCGCTCCGTATAACCGACGCTAGCGACTTGGGGGCGGCAGTAGGTGCAGCCGGGAATGGCGCGATAATTGATAAGCGGCGGATTCTTGCCCGCGATATGCTCGACGGCGTGGACGCCCTCAGCGGAAGCGACATGCGCAAGCCAAGGAGGGCCGATCACGTCGCCAATGGCGTAGATCGAGGGAATATTCGTCTGCATGTGTTCATTGACGGAAACGCTCGATTTGACGGTCTTGACTCCCAGTTTTTCCAAACCAAGGTTTTCGATATTGCCGGTTACGCCGATGGCGACGAGCGCAATGTCGGCGGTTAACTCTTTCTTGACGCCGTTGGCTTCATATTGAATGTGGACGGTTTCACCGTCTCTTGCAACCGATTTTACCAGCGCGTTGGTTTCGATGTTGACTCCGCGCCGCTTGAAACTACGGGCGGCGGTCTTGGAAATTTCGTCGTCCTCGACGGGAAGAACGCGATCTAACGCTTCCAGAACCGTAACTTGCGAACCGAGGCAATTGTAATAATAGGCGAACTCCATGCCGATGGCGCCCGCGCCGATGACGGCCAGACGTGGAGGCAGTTCTTTGAGCAGCATGGCTTCCTTGCTGGAGACGATACGCTCGCCGTCGCGTTGAATGCCAGGCAAATCGCGTGGACGCGCTCCCGTGGCTATAAGAATATGATCCGCCATGTAAATTTCCGATTTCCCCTCCGACTCGACGCGCACTTCGTTAGGTGAAACGATTTCCGCCGTTCCTTTGATTTGTTGGATGGAATGCTTTTTAAAGAGAAATTCCACGCCGGAAACGATGCGATCGGAAATGCCCCGGCTGCGGTCTACAATGGCGGCGAGATCGAAGCCGACGCCCTCTGCTTTAAGGCCGAAAGCGCCGCCCTTTTTAAGGTGCTCATACAATTCGGCGCTTTTGAGCAGGGCCTTGGTGGGGATGCAGCCCCAATTTAGGCAAAGTCCGCCAGGCCGGTCGCGTTCGACGACGGCCGTCTTCATTCCCAACTGCGAAGCGCGGATAGCGGCGACATAACCGCCAGGCCCGGCGCCGATGACGAGAAGATTTAGATTTGCTTTTGCATTCATATAAAAACCGCCGATGTAAGTGAATAATTCATGTTACGCAACCAATGTTCTTTCGCTTTCGGCGTTGGTATTTCAACACCGATTAGAAGAACCATTCATAAGAGCAGGAAGGATTTAATTTTTTGCATTATTGAATCACAAAACCACGAAAAGGGTCGAATTCCACGAATTTTTCGAATCACGGATATCACGGATTCTTTTGGATTCCACGGAAAAAACCTTTTCACGGCGCGATTCCTTTCACCTAACTGTTTTCCTGTTTTTTTTTCGTGTTTTTCTTTTTAATTTCGCGTTTTCGTGATTCGACGCGACGATCATAATTGACTTCTCCATCTTTTTCTCGCGCGTAATATGAGATAGTAATTTAGAATCGAATATTAACTACTACTGTAAAGATAAAACTATGAATCGTACATTTACAATTATTGTCGAAAAGGGTGAAGACGGTTATCTCATCAGCGAAGTCGTCGATCTGCCGGGTTGCCATACGCAGGCTCGAAGCTACGACGAACTCTTAATTCGAACGAAAGAAGCCATCGAACTGTACTTGGAAGAAAAACCCGAGATCACGTTCAAATTCGTTGGTCTTGCCCAAATCGAAGTATAAAATCCCTCGTAATTCGCTCATCATTCATCATTCATCATTCATCATTCATCATTCATCATTCATCACTCATCATTCATCATTCCTACAAATGCAGCGTCAAAGGATTTTCCAAAATCGATTTCAGCGTCGCCAGGAACTGCGCGCCTTCCGCGCCGTCGAAGACGCGGTGATCGCAGGAAATGGTCAACGCCATGCGCTTGCCGGGAACGATTTGGTTGTCTTGAATCACCGGCTCGACGCGGATGGCGCCGACGGCTAGAATGGCCGCTTGCGGCGGATTGATGACGGCGCTGAAGCGGGTGATGCCCATCATGCCTAAATTGCTGATGGTGAATGTGCCGCCGGACAGTTCATTGGGCGTCAATCTTCCTTCGCGGGCTTTCTCCACCAGGCGGAGGCGTTCGCGGGCGATCTGGCCTACCGATTTCGCTTCGCAGGAATGGATGACCGGAACCATCAGCGCATCTTCGCCCGCCACGGCGAGGCCGATATTCGCGGCGTAAAAGCGGCGGATGTACGCGCCGCCGAATTGGCTGTTGACTTGGGGATGGCGCTGCAAGGCGACGGCGCAGGCTTTAACGAGGATATCCGTCAGCGTGATCTTCACGTCCTCGCCCGCCAGTGCCTGCAGATCGTTTTTAAAAGCCAGCGAACGCTCGATATTCACGTCGGTTTCGAGATAAAAATGGGGTACGGGTCCAAGACTCTCCGGCAGGCGCCGGGCGATAACCGAACGGATTGTATTGAGCGGAAAATCTTCGAAAAGCAAACCCTTCGAGGGCGTCAACGCCATTTGTCTTGTGGCGGGAACCTGCGCGGCGGCGGGGGCTTGCGCGAGATAAGATTCGATATCGCGTTTGACGATGCGTCCCGCCGGACCGGAGCCGTTGATATGCGCCAGATCGACGTTATGTTCCGCCGCCATGCGCTGGGCGACGGGCGAGACGCGGATTCTTCGATCCTCGGCGGACGGCGCCGGTTCAGACGCTGACGCGGAGGCCAATGCAGGCGCGGATTCGGTCGATTTCGCTTCCGGTTTCGGGGCGGGCTTTGCTGTCCCGGATTGAGTCTTATTCAATAAATCGTCGATATTCTCGCCTGGCTTGCCCACAATGGCGAGCGGCCCGCCTATGGGGACGGCGCTTCCCGCGGGAGCAAGGATTTTCAAAAGCGCGCCCGCATCGAAGACTTCGAGTTCCATCGTCGCCTTGTCGGTTTCCACTTCGGCGATGGCTTCGCCCGCTGCTACGGCGTCTCCCTCCTTCTTGATCCAAGAGACGATTTTCCCCGTCGTCATGGTGTCGCTCAGCTTAGGCATTTCAATAATGGAAGCCACGATATCAAACCTCCAGGCGGATCAATCCGCCAAGTAACAGACTTTCTTTACCGCTTTAATAATCTTATCGGCGTTGGGAACCACGGCGCGTTCGAGAACGGAAGCGTAGGGCATGGGAACGTCTTCGGATGTTACGCGGGCGGGCGGAGCGTCCAATTCGTCGAAAATATCTTCCGTAATGCGGAAAGCGATTTCGGAAGCCACGCCGCACATCGGCCACGCTTCCTGAACGATGACGACGCGATTGGTTTTGGCGATGGATTGATAAACCGGATCCAAATCCAAAGGCCGCAGCGTGCGCAGGTCGATGATGTCGCACTCGACGCCGTGATCTTTGGATAATTGATTCGCCGCATCGAGGCAAAGGTGAATCATTTTGGAATAGGAGACCAATGTAACGTCGCCGCCGTCGCGAATTTTATTGGAAACGCCGATGGGAACGAGATGCTCGCCTTCCGGAACTTCGCCTTTCCAGCCGTACATCACTTCGCTTTCTATAAAGCAGACGGGATTGTCGTCGCGGATGGCCGACTTGAGCAGACCCTTCGCGTCCGCTGGAGTAGCGGGAGCGATGACGATAAGTCCGGGAACATGCACCAGGAAACTCTCGATCGCTTGCGAATGCTGCGAAGAAAGATTGTGAGCCGCGCCGCCCGGACCGCGAATGACCATCGGACAAGCCAGTTGGCCGCCGGACATATAACGCATTTTTGCGGCATTGTTGACGATCTGGTCAAGCGCTAAGATAGCGAAGTTCCAGGTCATCACTTCGATAATAGGCCGCAGCCCCACCGTCGCGGCGCCGACGCCTAAGCCGACGAAGCTATTTTCTGTAATGGGCGAGTCAATCACTCGCTTGGGGCCGAATTTTTCCATCATGCCGAGGGAGACCTTATAAGCGCCATTGTAAAGGCCCACTTCCTCGCCCATAAGAAAAATGCGGTCGTCGCGCTCCATCTCTTCACACATCGCTTGATTCAAGGCTTCACGGAATGCTAATTCAGGCATAGTCGCTATCCTTCTTATACCAATCACCTTTGAATTTGTCGCTTTTAAAATCCCTCTCCCAAGATTGGGAGAGGAAAGGTGAGGGCTGATATTATTGGACTTATAATTCCCTCACCCTAACCCTCTCCCAGAGGGCGAGGGAACAAGAATTGCGTAACATGAGCTAATAAAAATAGTATTATTCCACATAAACGTCATCGTAGAGGGTTTCGGCTTTGGGATCCGGCTGATTCAACGCTCGCGCGATCGACTCATTGATCTCCTCGTCGATCTTTTCCGTCAGATTATCGATTTCCGATTGGCTGGCGAGCAGGTTATCGTCGATATATTGCAGCACAATCTTGATGGGATCGCGCTTCTGCATATCCTTTACTTCTTCCTTGGTGCGGTAGTGGGAATGGACGGGATCGGACATGGAGTGGCCGCGGAAGCGGTAGGTTTGCGCGTCGATAAATGTGGGACGGCTTTCCTTGCGCGCCCGCTCCACGGCATCGGAAAAGCATTTGTGCATCGCGAAAAAATCCATGCCGTCCGCCGCCACGCCTTCGATATGGTAAGCCCCGGCAGTGCGTTTGGAGAGTTCCTTGACGGCGCTGGCGCGTTCGAGAGCGGTGCCCATGCCATAACGGTTGTTTTCGCAGACGTAAATAATGGGGAGTCCCCACAAGGAAGCCATATTGAGAGATTCGTGGAACGTGCCTTGGTTCATGGCCGCTTCGCCGAAGAAGCACACGGTAACGCGGCCGTCGCCCCGGTATTTGGAAGCGAACGCCATGCCCGTGCCCACAGGAATCTGGCCGCCGACGATGCCGTGGCCGCCGTAGAAGTTATGCTCTATGTCGAAGAGGTGCATGGAGCCGCCTTTGGCTTTGGCGATTCCGCCTTCTTTGGCCACAAGTTCGGCGGCGATTTTTTCGGGATCGGCGCCGCGAACGAGAACATGGCCGTGATCGCGGTAGGACGTAATCATATAATCGTCTTTCGCGATGGCATGTTCGGCGGCGACGGCGACAGCTTCCTGGCCAATGTATAGATGGCAAAAACCGCCGATTTTCCCCTGCTGATACAATTGAGCCATCCGTTCCTCGAATCGGCGGATGAGGTGCATTTCCCGATAAACTTGGATAATCTCTTCTTTTGAAAACTTTTGTACCGTTTTAGCCGCAGCCGCTGACGCCGCCATATTTGTCTATCTCCTTATACTTAAAGGATTGCGAAGGAATGAATCCTGCTATGCCGATGATTGTTGCGGCAAGGATTTGATCGGCATCCCATGACGGATTATTATAATAGCCAATTCCGTGATAAATTATACCGAACTTGCTATTTGGGTCTAACCAACCCCAACGTTCAAATTATATGGGTTGAGGCGTCGAAATGCCAAATTCCTCTTTCGTTCATCTCCATGTTCATTCCGAATACAGCCTGTTGGACGGCGCTTGCCGCATCAAAGGGCTGATCGATCAAGCTAAAAAATTCAATATGACGCATCTGGCGCTTACCGATCATGGAGTGATGCACGGTTCGCTGGAATTCTACCAACAAGCCGTCAAAGCGGGAGTGCAGCCCATCGTGGGAGTAGAAGCCTATGTAACTGCCGGATCCCGTTTCGACCGCAAAGGGGGGCGCGACGCCGATATCGACGACACTTCCGACCGCTCCAATTTCCACCTCGTTCTGTTAGCCAAGAATGAGACGGGCTATAAAAATTTGCTGCAGCTGACCTCGCTAGCGCAATTGGAAGGATTCTATTACAAACCCCGCATCGATCATGAGGCGTTGGAAGAATTTTCTGCTGGATTGATCGGCTTGACCGCCTGTCTGAAAGGCGAAATCCCTTCCTTCATGATGGACGGGCAATATGAGCAAGCGAAAAAACTGGCGGAGAAATATCTCAAAATCTTCGGCGAGGGCAATTTTTACCTCGAAGTGCAAAGCAACGGTCTCGATCTGCAGAAAAAAGTCAACGAGGCGATGCGGGTTTTATCCAACGATCTCTCCATCCCCCTGGCCGCCACCGCCGACGTGCATTATTTGAAACCGGAAGACGCGGCGACTCAGGATTGCCTGATCTGCATCGGCACCAAAAAGACGCTCAACGATCCCAACCGCCTAAAGATTTCCACCAAGGAACTCTATTTCATGCCCGGCGAAACCATCGCCGAGAAATTGCCCGATTATCTCGACGCCGTGGAAAATACTGTGCGCATCGCCCAACTTTGCCAGCTCGAATTGAAATACGACGGCTCTAAGCTCATCATGCCCAATTACGAGATTCCCAAGGAAGAGGAATCGTACGTCGGCTATTTGCGCAAGCTGGTGTATAAGGGAGCGGAAGAACGCTACAAAGATGTAACCCAGGAACTCCGGGATCGCATCGAGCGGGAATTGAAAGTCATCATCGACTCCGATTTCACCGGCTATTTTCTCATCGTCTGGGATTACATCCATTTCGCCCGCCAGGCGGGAATCACCGTCGGTCCCGGACGCGGTTCCGCCGCCGGTTCGGTCGTGGCCTATTGCCTTTATATCACCGACATCGATCCCTTACTCTATGGCTTGCTTTTCGAGCGCTTCCTCAATCCCGAACGCATCTCCCCTCCCGATATCGATACGGACTTTTCCGACAAGCGCCGCGACGAGGTCATCCGCTACGTTCAAGGAAAATACGGCAAGGATCGCGTCGCCCAGATCGCCACTTTCGGAACCATTGGCGCCAAGAACGCCGTGCGCGACGTGGCGCGCGTTTTGGGATTGCCCGCCGCCGAGGGCGATAAAATCTCCAAATTGATTCCCGACGGCTTAGGCGTTACCCTGGAACAAGCTTTGAACGATGTTCCCGAATTGCGCCGCCTGCGGGATCAGGATGCCGTGCATCAGGAGTTGTTCCGCCATGCCTTGAAAGTGGAGGGGATGACGCGCAACACCTCCACTCACGCCGCCGGAGTTATCATCGCTCCCGACGATCTGCGCAAGTTCACGCCTTTAATGCGCGGCGCCAATAAAGAAACGGATGTCTCCACGCAATACGAAATGAAAAGCCTGGAAGCCATCGGCCTGCTGAAGATGGACTTCCTTGGCTTGAAGAACCTTTCCGTCATCGACGGCGCAGTGGAAAGCATCCGGGAGCGGCGGGACCCCCAGTTTGACATTTCTAAAATCCCGATGGACGATCCCATAACTTTCGAACTGCTGGGAAAGGGACGAACCAACGGCGTATTCCAATTGGAATCGACGGGGATGAAAGACATTCTCATCCGCCTAAAGCCAGAAACCTTCAGCGATATCATCGCCCTCTTGGCGCTCTACCGTCCGGGACCGTTGGGCAGCGGCATGGTGGACGATTTTATCAAGCGCAAGCGCGGCGAAGCAAAGATTTTATACGATCACCCCTCGCTGGAACCGATTCTAAAGGAGACCTACGGCATCATCCTCTATCAGGAACAGGTCATGCAGATCGCCAACGTCATCGCTGGCTTCACGCTGGGACAAGCGGACATCATGCGCCGGGCGATGGGCAAGAAAAAAGTCGAACTTCTGAACAAGATGGAATCCGATTTCTATGACGGCGCTAAGAAGAACAACGTCGATAAATCCATCGCACAGCGCTTATGGAGCCTGATCTTTCAATTCGCCGGATACGGATTCAACAAATCGCACAGCGCCGCCTACGCCATCGTTACCTACCGCACGGCTTACTTGAAAGCGCATTATCCCGCCGAGTTTCAAGCCTCCCTTTTGACTACGGATATGAACGATACCAACAAGGTGGTCAAGTATATCAACGAGTGCAACGATTCGGGAATCCCCGTCCTGCCGCCGGATATCAATCAGTCCAAAGAAAACTTCACGGCGACGGACGCTGGCATCCGTTTCGGCCTGTTGGCGATCAAAGGCGTCGGCGCCAACGCTGTGCGCTGCATCATCCGCGATCGGGAAAAACGCAGCGAATACAAATCCATCTTCGATTTTTGCGAAAGGGCGGAAGCGGGCGTCGTCAGCAAATCTTTACTAGAAGCGTTGATCCGTTCCGGCACGTTCGATTCGCTGGGATACAACCGCGCCACGCTGCTGGCGGCCTATCCCGGCGCCTTGGAGCGGGCGCAGGGAATCCTCCACGACAAAGCGGTCGGCCAGGATTCGCTTTTCGGCGAGATTGAAGACGAACTCCCACCGCTGACGGAGAAGCTGGAAATTCTGCCGGAATTGAATAAATCGGAAATTCTGCAATTTGAAAAATCGCTGCTGGGGCGGTATCTTTCCGGCCATCCGCTGGCAGACTACGCAACGGAATTAGCCCTCTTCGCCAAGGATCAGGCGGGCGAACTGATGGAGAAAGAAGAATTAGGCAAAGTTCAACTCGCCGGGATTCTGACCGAATTGAAGAAAAAGAAAACCAAGAACGGCGACCGCATGGCGATTGCGGTGCTCGAAGACCGCAGCGGTTCGGTGGAAGTAGCGATCATGCCCAATATGTTGGAGAAGCGCGAAGATATCCTGCAAGAAGACGCCATATTGATCGTGGAAGGATTGGCCAGCCTGCGCGGCGACCAAATTTCCGTACGCGCCGACCGCATCTTCACGCTGGAGGAAGGCTGGAAGCAATATGTGCGCGAGCTGCGCGTGGCGATGACGACCTCAACGCTGGACGAAGCGGCGGTGGTGGGTCTCAAGCGCATCCTGCTGGAAAATTCGGGAGATATCCCCGTCTTCTTTCACGTCGGCGTTCCTCAAGTGGGGATCGTAGAATATACGCTGGAAGGTTTTAAAGTGCGGCCCAACCGGAATTTGATGCTAGCCATCGACGATCTCTTGGAAAAAGGCGCGGCGTCATTCGTGGGCGCGAATGGCAATCACTAAACCGCCGCATGGAATTTACATGATGGTCTCAAGACCTTTTTCTTGAACCAATCTCAATAGTTTCAGGGATGCCCCGGTTGGATGCTTATCCCCTCGCTCCCACTTGCTGACGAGACCCTTGGTAACATTCAGATGCAAGGCAAAGACGGCTTGGCTAACGCGCTCCCGCAGACGGATTTCCCGGATTTCTTCCGGCGTTAACGGTTTTATTGGAGTTAGACACAAAACGTCAAACTTTCTCAACGTGCGCTTATCCATTGCCCCGGCATCATACAGATCGGATGCGGTTTCATGAATCGTCCCAAGGATTTTGCTTTTATAAGACTTCGCGTTACTCATTGTCAAGCACCTCCAATAATGCGCCTTGTTTCACCGTAATGCGCAGAATTTCATCGCTGTAACTTAACATATCCGCCGCCAGTTCTTTGAAGGCCTCCCGTTCCGCAGGCGTGATATTATCCCTTTCATTTTTAGCAAAACCATAAACAAAAAAGGCCTTATCGCCGGCGCGAAACAACACGATAGAGCGATATCCGCAAGATTTACCCTGACCAGGACGAGCAATACGTTGCTTAATCACGCCGCCTCCCAGATCGGCGTCAATCAAGCCTTTCATCGCTCGATCAACGGCTTCTAGCAGGGATTTGTCCGATATTTTCTCCCCCTTAGCAAACCGGCTGAATATCTTGCTCTTAAAGACTCTCAACGCTACTCCTTTTACCTAAGCCGCTTTATCACGTTATTGTATTATATCACTCAGTGACACAATTCGAGTATAAATTTCCCTTCTGAGAAATGTAGGGCAGGCTAAAAGCGAAGCGTAGCCCGTCTTTATATCTGCGCAATATGTTTGGAAAAACCAAGAAGCCAATTGCCTTTCCGTTATTTTGCCTCCTGGCGGAGTGGCAAGGGCAAAGTCTTTTGTTGCCCTTGAAAACGGTTGAGAAATATAGTGTAGACTAAAATCAAAGCGCAACCCGCTATCATGGCCGCGACGCCGCTTCAATCTTCCCTCCCTCGCCAATCGATATCACGCCGGATTTATCCTTAACTTCAATCCGTACTCGCTGGGGCATGGCAATGGCCTGCAAAACGCCGTCCCGTCTCAT